>JABFXT010000408.1 GCA_013361595.1 Nocardia sp.
GGTGTAGATCAGGGTGGCGGGGGACGCGGCGTTCACCTGGCCGCGCCGTTCGTGCACGGCCTGCTCGTCCAGGTCGGCGCCGCGGCGTATCAGCTCGTCGATCGCGTCCTTGTCGATCTGGAGGGTTTCGCGCAGTCCGGGCAGCTCGCCCGGATCGATCTCCGAGATCACGCCGCTGTGTTTGGCGTTCTCGACGACCAGCAGCGCGGTCGCCGAATCCTGCAGGATCCAGCGGGCCTGTTCGGCCGAGGAGCTGTCGTAGATCGCCACGGTGCAGCCGCCGGCCGCCCAGATGGCGAAATCGAGCAGGATCCACTCGTAGCGGGTGGCGGCCATGATGGCGACCCGGTCGCCCAGTTCGACACCCGACGCGATGAGGCCCTTGGCCACATCGGTGACCGCCGTGGCGAACTCCGCGGCCCGCACATCGCGCCATCCGCCCTTACCGTCGGGGACGTTGAACATCACCGCGGCGGGGGACTCTTTCGCGTAGCGGAACACGTTGTCGGAATTGTTCGCGTCCTCGGGGATGGTGTAGGAAGCCGGGGCTTCGAACTCGCGCATCATTGCCTTTCCCTGTTTGCCAACTCGTCGGTAATTTACGCCACCGGAACAGCGCGGGGCGCGGGCCACCGGTAAACGCCCTGGATCTCACCGTGGAGCCGCGGCGGAACCGGTTCCGATCAGGCCTTCATCCTAGGTCGCGCAGAGGTAGCTGATCGACGGCTTGCCGCAGGAAAACGGCCATTTCGGTCAGCGCCGTGGCAGCTGGGCCCACCAGTGCGGCCTGTAGCTGGGCGACATGCCAGAGGCCCCGGCTCTCGGTGAAGGAGACCTCGACCCCGGCCTCCCGCAGCGCCGCGGTGAGGTCGACACACTGCGGGTGCAGTAGTTCGTCGACATCGGCCTGGATGTAGACCGGGGGCAGTCCGGTGAGTACGCCGTGCAGTGGCGCGTAGCCGGTGTCGGCGGGGTCGCCGGCACCGAGATAGGCGGCCGCGCACGCGCGCGACCAGGGCCCGTTGACGACCAGATCGCGCGGGCGTTCGGCGAGCTGGTTCGGATCCACCCACGGCGCGATGAGGCCGAGCGCCGCGGGGGTGTGGCCGTGCCGGGCGATGAGCCGCTGCGCCAGGGCCAGCGACAGGCCGCCGCCGGCCGAGTCGCCGGCGATCGCGATCCGCTCCGGCCGGTAGCCGCGTCCGGTGACCAGTTCGAGGAAGGCGGCCTCGGCGTCGTCCAGCGCCGCCGGGTAGGGGTGTTCGGGGGCCAGCCGGTAATCGATCGCGTACACCGGCCTATCGGTCCCGGCGGCGAGCCGGGCGTTGAGCGAGCGATGCGTGGCCAGCGATCCCACGGCGTAGCCGCCGCCGTGCAGGTACAGCACGGCGGCGGGGTCGCCCGGAGTGGGGGTGCGCGGTGCGAGTCGCTCCGCCGGCCGGTCGCCGAGCCGGATCTTCTCGACCCGGATGCCCGGCGGTACGGGTTGTAGTGCCGATCCGGCGTCGATCAGGGCCCGCTGGATTTTCCAGGGCAGCCGCGAATGCAGCGACACCCGGTACATGGGGCCCAGAACCGCCCGCGCCAACGGCAGTGGCAGCGCGATATCTCGCATCTCGTTCCTTACTCCGGTACCGATCAGGGCAGGAAGCGTCGTTCGACGCCGACCGCGATGCGCTGGTAGCCCGCGGCGGTGGTGCGCACGAACAGGTCCAGCAGTTTGGCCTCCCAGCCGATCAGCACCCGGCCGCGGCCCTTGCGGACCCCGTCGACGATGGTCTGTGCGGCCATTTCGGGGCTGTGGATGGCGAGGTATTTGTCGAACATCGAACTGGCTTCCGCGCCGTCGATATCGTCGCTGTAGGTGGCGTTGCGGGCGACGGCGGTCTTGATACCGCCGGGGTGCACACAGGTGACCTTGACCGGTGCGCGGTCCACCAGCATTTCCTGACGCAGCGCCTCGGTGAAACCACGGACCGCGAATTTGGCGGAGTTGTAGGCCGCTTGGCCGGGGACCGCGATGAGGCCGAAGAGGCTGGATACGTTCACCACATGGCCGTCACCGGATTCGATGAGGAAGGGCAGGAACGCCTTGGTCCCGTTCACCACGCCCCAGAAATCGACATCCATGATGCGTTCGATGTCTTTGAACTCGGTTTTGACGATATCGCCGTGGTGGGCGATTCCGGCGTTGTTGTAGATCTGGTGGACGACGCCGAAATGCTGTTTCACCGCGTCGGCGTAGAGCAGTACGGCTTCGCGTTCGACCACGTTCAGCCGGTCGGATTTCACCTCCGCGCCCAGCTCTTCGCAGCGGCGCGTGGTCTCGGCCAGGCCTTCGGTATCGATATCGGAGAGGGCCAGTTTCGCACCGCGCCGGGCCAGGTTCACGGCCAGGGCCCGGCCGATCCCGGAGCCGGCTCCGGTGATCACACAGACCTTGTTGCGGAAATAGGAGTCGTTACTCACGGGGTGGTCACCACTTTCAGATCAGGTCGAGCGGATGCGTCGGCAGCCGTCGTCGTATCGTAGGCGGCAACATCGAATTTCCTTGTGATGCGGCGGAATTCGAAGGTGAAGTCCGGCCAGAGGGTCGTATTGTTGCCGTGCTTGTCCAGATACCAGCTGGCGCAACCGCCGGTGCTCCAGACGCTCTTGGTGAGTTTCTTCTGGAGGGCGGAGTTGTAGGCGTCCTGCGCCGAACGGCGTACCTCGACGGTACGCAGATCCCGGCTCTCGAAGGTCGCCAGCGCGTCGGCGACGTAGTTGATCTGCGATTCGATCATGTACACCATCGAAGTGTGCCCCAGGCCGACATTGGGGCCGAGCAGGAAGAACATATTCGGGAAGTTCGCGATCGACGAACCCTTGTAACCCTGCTGGCCGATATCGTCGAACACCTCGGTCAGGCTGCGGCCGTCGCGGCCGTAGATGGTTTCGTAGGCCGGGGAATCGGTGACGTGGAAACCGGTGGCGACCACGATCGCGTCGACCTCGCGTTCGGTGCCGTCCTTGGTGACGATCGAATTCGCGCGGATCTCGGCGATACCGTCGGTGACCACGTCGACGTTGTCGCGGTCCAGCGCCGGGTAGTACTCGTTGGAGATCAGCATGCGCTTGCACCCGATCCGGAAGTTCGGGGTGACCTTCTTGCGGAGCTCGCGATCGCGGATCTCGATGGCCAGTTTGGCTTTGGCCAGGGCCTCGAACCCGCGCATCAGCGGCGGGAACTTGGCCAGGCCGACGACCTGGGTCTCGCGGGCGGCGTAGATGGCGGCCCGGGACAGGCGCTGCGCGCCGGGAATGTGCTTGAACGCCAGTCGCTCGGGCAGCAGGTAGGGGCGGTCCATCCGGGGTAGCAGCCAGGGGGCGGTGCGCTGGTAGACGTCGAGATGCTCCACGCTGCCGGCGATGGCCGGGACGATCTGGATGGCCGAGGCGCCGGTGCCGATGACCGCGACCCGTTTGCCCGCCAGATCGGAGTCGTGGTTCCACCGGGCGGAATGGAAGATCTCGCCCTCGAAGCTGTTGATGCCCTTGATATCGGGCAGGTTGGGCTCGCACAGCGCGCCCACCGCGGAGACCACGGTATCGGCGGTGAAGTCGCCCTTGCTGGTGGTCACCTCCCATTGCGCGGTCTCGGCGTTCCAGCGCGCGCCGGTGACATCGCAGTCGAAGAGGTGCTTGTCGCGGACGTTGTACTTGTCGGCCACGCCCTGGATATAGGCCTGGATCTCGCCCTGCCGGGAGAACGATCGCGACCAGTCCGGGTTCAGCGCGAAGGAGTAGGAGTACAGGTGCGAGGGCACATCACACGCGGCTCCGGGATAGGTGTTGTCACGCCAGGTCCCACCGACATCGCTACCGCGTTCCAGTACCAGGAAATCCTCGCGGCCCTGCTGAGTCAGCCGGATGGCGAGGCCGAGGCCGGCGAAACCGCTGCCGATGATGATCGTCCGCAGATGACGGGTGGGCTGGTTAGCGACAGCTTTGTCTGTAACCTTGCGACTCATGTAGTCAGCGTAAGGTCTTATTGAGCCGCAGTCAACAGTATTGAACGGCATTCAGTAGGATGGACAGGTGAGTACGAGCCCGGAAGCACCCGCAAAACGCGTCCGATTGAGCCCGGACGAACGGAAGACACAGCTGATAACCCTCGGCGTCGAGATGCTCGGTGAACGCGCGATCGAGGACATATCGGTCAGCGAGATCGCGGCCCAGGCGGGGATCTCGCGAGGCCTGCTGTTCCACTATTTCCCCACCAAACAGGACTTCCAGCTCGAAGTCGTCCGGCACGCGAACGCCGAACTGCTGGCCCGGGTCATCCCCGACCCCACGCTGAGCCTGTCCGATATGCTGCGCGACTCGGTCGGCCGCTATATCGACTACGTCAGCGACAACCGCACTTCGTATCTGGCCCTGCTGCGGGGGCCCACCAGTTCCAGTCCGGAGCTGGTGGGGATGGTGGAGCAGACCCGGCGCGCGATCGTCGACATCATCCTCACCCAGGTACCGCTGTCCCCTGAGGAACGCGAGCAGCCCCGCCTGGTTCTCGTGGTCCGGGGCTGGGTGGCGTTCACCGAGGAGACCACCCTGTCCTGGTTACGCGGCGAATCGATCTCCCGGGACGAGCTGATCGAACTGCTGGTGGAATCGCTGCTCGCGCTGTCGACGGCGGTGAACCCGGCGCTCGCCGCCGCGTTGCGCGCCTGAGGATCGCCGCCTTCGGCCGAGGTGGGATTCGGCGATGTCGGGCGTGGGGCGGATCCCGCGTCCGGGCCGGTAGTGCCCGACCCGGGCGCGGATCAGTCCTGCTGGGTGAGTCTGGCGTTGATTTCGCGGGCTTCGGCGAGTTGATCTTCGAGAATTATGATCCGGCACGCTGATTCCAAGGGGGTGCCGGAGTCCACGAGCTCGCGGGCGCGGGCGGCGATCCGCAGCTGGTATCGGGAGTAGCGGCGGTGCCCGCCGGGCGAGCGTTGCGGAACGATCAATTTCGCGTCGTCCAGGGTGCGCAAGAATGCTTGGGTGGTGCCGAGCATGTCGGCGGCCCGGCCCATGGTGTAGGCGGGGTAGTCGTCATCGTCGAACTTCTCGTTCGCGTTGCTGAGTTCAGAAATCGCGCGGCCTCCATACGCCGAAGGCCCCGGCGCCTATGGCGCCGGGGCATTGAAAGGGGGTACTTCGTCTTCCGACATGTAACCGAAACGTCGGTGATCATCTCCGCCACGCGAATTCGTGGGGGGCCCGACGGGTAACGCTCCTTTCTCCTCGTGTTACTTCCTCTACTTCCGTGCACTTCATTTGCTGCCCGGCGGGCGGTGGGACCGCTCTACAGCTGGTCCCGTGGCCGCGCCCGCCGTCCTGCTATCACGGGCAGTTCGTCATCTCCCGTGCCCTCTGGATACTTCCTTCGTTTCCGACGAGACAGAAGTTACCTCACCCTGTGGTAAATGTCTACTGTGCTCGCTACAGATTTTTTCGAGTGGGCAGGGCGGGTTGTCACGAGAGTCCCGAGTGCCGGCGAGCGGTTGCACCGCTCGTACGCCCGGCGTTCGGCCTGCTGGGTGATGGGTATCGGCCGGCCCCCGGTACGGCCTCGATGTTCTCCGCGAACCCGCCCGCGTCGTGCCGGGGTAAAAACAGCGG
>JABFXT010000642.1 GCA_013361595.1 Nocardia sp.
CCGCGATCGAGATGACCGAGGTCGCGCGCCGGGTCGATCCGATCGCGGACCCGCTGTTTGAGGACGGCGATATCCGGGAATCCACCATCGGCTTTCCGCTCCCACACCTGCACTTCGTCGACCGTGATGCGGAAGACGCCGCCTTCGCCGGGGATCAACGCGACTTCGCCGATATCGGTGGTGAAGGTGCTCAGGAGTTCCTGAGCCATCCAGCCGGCGCGCAGCAGCCAGCGGCACTGAGTGCAGTATTCGATGGCTACCCGCGGCATACGGGGCACACTACCGGCGGCCGGGGCCCGCGGCCGGATGACCGCGACGGCGCGGGCTCACCATCGGTCGATCTCGCCGTCGAGGTACTGCCAGAATCCGTCGACCCGGAGAAACCTGCTGGTCTCGTGCAACCGGCCGCGACCACTCGGATCACGATAGTGAGCGGTGAATTCGACGGTCCCCGAATCGTCGAACGGGCCACCTCCCACCGTGTCCAGGATCTCCACGAAGAGCCAGCGCCGGTCGGGATCGAGTTCGAGTTCGCCGGGCCGGGTCGTGGCATGCCAGGAACGCCGCAGGTAGGCGGTATCGCCGAGGGCGAAAGCGGTGAACCGGGACCGCATCAGCGCTTCGGCGCTGGGTGCCGGACGACCGGCCAGCAGCGGGCCGCAGCATTCGCCGAAGGTATCGCCACGACGGCAGGGGCACGGCTTCGTATCGTCCACACCCCGATTCTCCCCCGGCGCCACCGGATCGCCTCGCCCGCCGGTCACCCGAGGACAGCGCCCAGTTCCGTGGCTATCCGGGCGGTGTCGTCGCGCCAGCGGCGCAACTCGGTGACGCCCGGCGCGAGTTCGTAGTCGTGATGGTGCGTGGCATGGGACAGCGCGGTCCACAGCGTGGCGATCCGGGCCGCGGTGAACGGATCGGTGACCACCCGTAGCGCCAGGAGCTGGGCCCGCATCGGACAGCGCGCCAGATCCGGTTCGGTTCGTGACCACAGATCGTCCACGGCCTGCTCGAGCGCGATCCGCAGGATCCATGCCGTCGCGCGCGACCAGACGCCGCCGGCGGCGGGCACCGAACCGTCGAGGAGCCGGTCGGCCGCCGCCAGCCGCTCGCCGATACTCGGACGCGATATCGCCGGATCGGCCGGACGTGACTGCGCACGGCCGGGACGGTTCCGCCCACTGCCGCGCCGCCCCGCTCCGTCGGATCGGCGTGCGTTCACCGGGCCAGCCACTCGGCGAAACGTTCGGTGTCCGCGATGAGTTCGGCGAGATCGCGGTCGATCGGCACATGGGCCCCGGCCGTCGCGTCCCGCACGACCTCGACCGCCCACCGGCCCTCTCTGGCGAGCTGCTTGTTCAGGTCCTCGATCCGGTGCCCGGGGCCCAGCACCGCGAGAGTGACCATGGCCCGGGTGGATTGGGCCCGGTCGATACGTCGCTGTACCTCGCGATGATCCATACCGCCGGCCAGCAGCACTCGTTTGGCACGCGCCAGGCTCGCCGCCTCGAGGGCGGAACGGCAGCAGGTCGCGACCAGTTCGTCGGCGATGGTGCGGGGCAGTTGCGGGGTGCGCAGCAGGGCGCGGGCGTCGTCGAGGTAGCGGTGCACGGGGTCGCCGGCGGGGCGGATCTCCACCACGGACCGTTCCCGCCGTTGTACTTCGATGATCCGGGCGTCGATCTGCATCCGCCGCACCGCTTCGGCCAGCCGGTCGTCGTGGGTGAACACCACCACCTGCCGTTCCCAGGCGACGGTCGCCAGGACCCGGGCCAGGCCGTCCACTTTGGCGGGATCCATGGCCTGGACCGGATCGTCGATCACCACGAACCGGAACGGGCTGGCCGCGACGGTGGCGCGCGGCAGGAACAGCGCCAATCCCAGCGCGTGCAGCTCACCCTGGCTCATCACGCCGAGCGCGGCGCCGTCCACTTCGTCGACGGTCACCTCCAGATGCACTCGCCGGGCACTGTTGGCGTTGCCCTGGAGATGTATTCCGCCGAGTTCGACGCTGCTCTGCTGGCGCAGGGTCTGCCACACCCAGCGCGCGGTACCGGCCAGCGGGGCCAGCCGTTCGTCGCGTACTCGCGCGGTAGCCGACTTGAGCCACTCCTCGGCCGCCCGGGCGGTCTGCAGCTCCGCGGCCTGCGCGGTGACGGTGCGGGTGAGTTCGAGCCAGTCGCGCAGTCGCGGCACGAACGGCGCCCAGGCCTCGTCGAGCCGGTCGAGTTCCTTGCCGGCGCAGTGCTGCGCGAAACCCAGCTCCGCACACAGCCGCTCGTGCACCGTCCGCAGCAGTCCGGGCAGTGCGTCGAGGTCCCGGGATTCGGGCAGGCCTACCCAGCGGGCCCAGGTCGCGCCCAGGCCCGCCGTATCGAGTCCGGCGGTTCGGGCCGCGGTGGCCAGTTCCGGCGGCAGGCCCCCGGTGGACACTCGCAGATCGGCGAGCGCTGCAGTGAGTTCGGCGCGGGCCCGCGCCAGGTCCGCGGTACGCAATGACAGACCGTCGACGGCGGCCGCGGTATCGAGCAGCCACTGCCGATCCAGGGTGCCGTGGCCGCACACCGGGCAGAGCGCGGTGTCGTGCCCGGCGGATGCGGCGCGGTCCGTGGTCCGGCCGACATGCGCAGCGGGGCCGACGGGCTGCTCCGGATCCGCGGTCGGAGCGAGCCGGGTGTGTTCGACGGCGTGCGCGTAGGCGGCCCGTAGCAACTCCAGTATCCGCAGATCGGCGACCACATCAGGGGCCGTCGCCGCGGCGACGGCGGCCACCGCGGCGGAGATCCGCTCGGCCAGCGCTTCGACCCGGGCCGCGGCGGGCAGTTCCAAGGCCAGTATCGCGCGTAGTGCTTCCGGCTCCGGTCCGGCGGCGGTATCGGCAACCAACTCCGCGAGTTCGGCGAGATCGGCGACCGGTTCGCGCAGCAGCGCACCGGCGCGCAGCGCACGACGGTCGGTGATCTCGGCGAGTTCGGCCAGCAGGGCCTGCCGTTCCCGCCGCGCTGTCCGGGCCGCGCGCTCCAGATCCAGCCGGCGGCCCCGGATCCGCTCGTGCGCGGCGATGAGTTCGTCCAGGCCGAGCAACTGGTGCAGGGCGTCGAAGAGTTCGCTGGGCTTGCCGTCGACGAGCGCGCCGAGCTCGCTGTAGGAGAGGAACGGCCGGTACAACTCCATCGGGACCGCCCACTCGCCCGCGGCGAATGCCCGCTGCGGGCCGTCCCCGCGACGCTGGGTCCAGATTCCGCCCGAGAGCGGCTCGTCGGCATCCCACTCCCGGGTGACGGTGAGACCGGAGTCCGGACCGTCGGTGCGCATTTCCAGCTCCACCCGCACAGGCCCGGACCGGTGCAGATTGCGCCAGCCCTCGCGCCAGGTGACCGAGCGGCCGTCCCAGCGGCGGTTACCTCCGGTCAGCGCCAACTCCGCGGCCTCGGCGAAACTCGATTTCCCACTGCCGTTGCGACCGGTGACCAGGGTGAGACCCGGCCCGGCGGGTAGTTCGAGGGTGGTTTCGGGCCCGATACCCCGGAAGCCGCGCACCCGGACCGAGTTCAGGAAGACCCCGCCGAGCCCGGGATCCGCTACAGCTGCGCGGGATCCGGCCGCCGGTTCGAGTGCCGCGCGGATCACGGCCGCCACTTCGCCGGCGAGCCCCGGATCGGTATCGATCCGGTGTCCGATCAATTCGGTGAGCCGGAACGATATTTCCCCGGATTCCTCACGCCCAGGCTTCACGAAAGTTCTCCACCCCCTCGAGGCCACACTCCTGCCGAGCCCCCGTGTGTGGTCGTACGGTCGAAAGCTGTGCGAAATGCTAGCCGATAGCGGCCGATCCGGACAGAGCCGGTGCACGGCTCCGTCCCGGACGGTCGCGGACACCACACCGGAACCGAACGCGTGGAAAGTGCGTACGGCCGACGGCGCGAACTGACCCGCGGGGATGGGATCTGGTCATCGGCCGGGCCGGTCGGCTGCCGATGGCCACCCCTCGCCAACCCCGTCGGGTAGCTCGTCGGTGCGTCACCCTTCGGGGCGGCTCGGTCTGGCCGAACAGAACAGAATGCCAGAGACCTCCGGATACCGCAACATTTACGGTCGGGCTCCTCACCCTCGAATACGACTCGGCGACAAGCACTTCCGCTGGTAGCAGGGCTGGGACAAGATTCTGTCGGTGGGGTGCGATAGAAATCTCGAGACCGAGAGACGGGGGCACGATGACCGATAGAAACAGGTCCGCCGGATGACCCAACGGTGGACCGAGAACCAGGTGAGCGCACTCGCACCCGATACGAGTTCGCTCGCCGCCGCACGCAAACTGGCCGGAAAATGGTCCGGCACCGGCTGCTCCGGGAGCGCGCTCTGGGGTTCGTGCAAAGGCAGCGGGAAAACGCCGTACCAGACGATCGTCGATCTGGCCGGCCCCGCCTTCCGGTGTTCCTGCCCGAGCCGGAAGTTCCCGTGCAAACACGCCCTGTCACTGCTGCTGCTCTGGTCGGCGGGCACCGTGACCGAGACCGCGGACACGGCCGATTTCGCCGCCGAATGGCTGGACCGGCGCGCCACGAAAGCGGCCACCCCGCCGAAGAAAGCCCGGGGCAGCGATCCGGCGACCGCTCAGCAACGCCGGGGACGGGTGGAGGCCGGCCTCGCCGAGCTCGGCACCTGGCTGGCCGACCAGATTCGCACCGGCCTGGCCCAGACAGATAGATCTCATGCGGCATTCGAAGCGGTCGCCGCGCGTCTGGTGGACGCTCAGGCACCGGGCCCGGCCACCGTGATCCGCCGCCTGCCCGATTCGGTGGTGCGGCGGGCGGACTGGCCGGAGGTGGTGCTGGGCCGGTTCGCGTGGCTGCACCTGCTCATCACCGCGCATACGAAACTGGATACGCTGCCCGCGCCTTTGGCGGCGGCAGTCCGCAATCGGATCGGTTATCCGACCGCGGCGGAATCAGTACAAACCGAACCCGCGGTGGCCGACCGGTGGCTGACCGTCGGAATGCGTACCGAGGAAGAGGACCGGCTGCACACTCGCCTGACCTGGCTCTACGGTCTGCGCACCGGCCGCCGGGCAATGCTGGTGGACCATTCGTTCGGTTCGCCGGTCTTCACCGCGAACACCCCGCCCCTCGGGCTGGCGGCCGAATACGATCTGCACTTCTATCCGGTGGCGGCGCCGCTGCGCGCGGTGGCCGGACCGGATCGTGCCGATTCGCCGCCTACGCCCGCCGAACCTCCGGAGACCGCCGGGCCGGGCAGTATCGCCGCGGCACTGACGGATTTCGCGACGGCGGCGGCCGCCGATCCATGGCTGGAATCCTGGCCCGTACTGCTGCGCGGAGTCGTACCCGCCCAGGAGGGCGCGGACTGGCTGCTCGCCGAACCCGACGGTACGGCGCTGCCGCTGGCATCACCCGGAGAGCCGTGGCGGTTGCTTGCGCTGTCCGGCGGCCGGCCGCTGACCGTCTTCGGCCGCTGGACGGGCCACCGGCTCGAAGCGATCTCGGTGGCCGCCGGCGGCGAGTTCCACGATGCGGGCCCGACCACGGATTCCGCCTGGTCCGCCGGCACCGCGACACCCGAGGCCGCCTCGATCGCCCTGCTGGGTACCGCGCGCGGTGCGGCCGGCCCACCGGGACTGCCCGAA
>JABFXT010000295.1 GCA_013361595.1 Nocardia sp.
GCGGTGAGAACTCCGACGCGGTACCGGTTTTCGTCTTCCATCCGGCCGGCGGCAACACCCTGGTGTACGAGCCGCTGCTGAAGCGGCTGCCCGAGGGCACGCCGATGTACGGCTTCGAACGGGTCGACGGCGCGATCGAGGAACGGGCCCGCGAGTACGTGCCCGAACTGCGCAAACTCCAGGGCGACGGACCCTATGTCCTCTACGGGTGGTCGCTGGGCGCGGTCCTGGCGATGGCGGTCGCGCAGATCCTGCGTGCCGAGGGCGCCGATGTGCGCCTGGTGGGTCTGATCGACCTCGCCATTCCGGCCGAACCGGAGAGCAACACCCCCGAAGAGCGGCTGGAGCGGATGCGGCGCTATCAGGTCTTCGCCCGCAAAACCTTCAACATCGCCGGTGAACTCGACGACAGCCAGCTCCGCGAACTGGCCGACTCCTCCGAGGAGGAGCAGTTCAAGATGATCACCGACCTGATCAAGATGACCGGGGCGAAGATCCCGGGCGGGGTGCTGGAGCATCAGAAGACCTCGTGGATCGAGAACCGCGCACTCCAGCGGGTCGAGCCCACGCACTACGAGGGCGATGTGGTGCTCTACCTGGCCGACCGCTACCACGACGGCGCGATCGAGCTCGAACCCCGGTACGCCGATCGCCGGCCCAACGGCGGCTGGGACGAGTACCTGCCCAATCTCGAGGTCGTGCATATCCCCGGCGACCATCTCCAGATCATCGACGAACCGCGGATCGGCCGAATCGGCGTGGACCTGACCGCTAAACTCGACCGGATCAGCTCGAGTGCGGCCGGGAAAGGGAGCAAGTGAGCACGACTGCCGAAAAACTCGCCGATCTGCGTAAACGACTGGAACTTGCGCAGGAACCGGCGGGTGAGGCCGCCGTCGCGAAACGGACGCGTAAGGGGATTCCCAGCGCGCGCGACCGGATCAAGTTGCTGCTCGACCCGGGTTCGTTCGTGGAGATCGGTGCCCTCGTGCGCCGGCCCGGCGATCCCGACGCGCTCTACGGTGACGGCGTGGTGACCGGCCACGGGCTGGTCGGTGGTCGCCCGGTCGCGGTGTTCTCCCATGATCAGACCGTGTACGGCGGTTCGGTCGGCGAGATGTTCGGCCGCAAGGTCGCCGCGGTGATGGAGTACGCGGCCAAGGTCGGCTGCCCGCTGGTGGGTATCAACGACTCCGGTGGTGCCCGGGTCCAGGAGGCGGTGTCCTCCCTGGCCTGGTACGCCGAACTGGCGACCCGGCAGGAAGGGTTGTCGGGGATGGTTCCCACCATCTCGCTGATCCTCGGTAAATGCGCCGGTGGCGCCGTCTACTCACCGATCAATACCGATGTGGTGGTCGCGACCGAGGCGGCCTATATGTTCGTCACCGGTCCGAAGGTGATCCGCGAGGTCACCGGTGAGGACATCAGCCTCGAGGAACTGGGCGGGGCACACAGCCAGGCCCAGTACGGCAATATCCACCACGTCGCGGTGGACGAGCAGGCCGCTTTCGACTGGGTGCGCGAATACCTGTCCTATATGCCGACCAGCTGCCAGGAGCAGCCGCCGATCATCAATCCGGGGCTGGAGCCGGAGATCACCGATTCCGACCGGGAACTGAACGGGATCGTGCCGGATTCCGACAACTCCGGTTACGACATGCACGAAGTGCTGTTGCGGATCTTCGACGACGGCCATTTCCACGAGTACGGCGCCGAAGCGGGTCGCAACATCATCACCGGGTTCGCCCGGGTCGACGGTCGCAGTGTGGGCGTCGTGGCCAACCAGCCGATGGTGTACGCGGGCGCCCTCGACGCACGCGCCTCGGACAAGGCCTCGCATTTCGTCCGGCTCTGCGACGCCTACGAGATCCCGCTGGTCTTCGTGGTGGACACCCCCGGTTTCCTGCCCGGTGTGGAACAGGAGAAGGTCGGCGTCATCAAACGCGGCGGCCGTTTCCTCTTCGCCTTCGTGGAGGCGACCGTGCCGAAGGTGACCGTGGTGGTCCGCAAATCCTACGGTGGCGGCTACGCGGTGATGGGGTCGAAACAGCTGGGTGCCGATATCAACCTGGCGTGGCCCACGGCCCGCATCGCGGTGATGGGCGCGGAGAGCGCGGTCAGCCTGATCGGCGCGGCGCAGATCGCGGCCGCGCCCGAGGATCAGAAAGCGGCCGTGCGCCAGCAGATGATCGACTTCTACAACGCCACCATGGCCACCCCGTGGGTGGCCGCCGAGCGTGGTTTCATCGACGCGGTGATCGAACCAGCGCAGACGCGGCTGGAACTGCGGCGCGCGCTACACCTGTTGCGGGACAAGACCGTTGTCCGCAACCCGCGTAAACATCATCTGTTGCCGCTGTAGCCGGTGCCGGTTCGGGTTGTTCCGCTCGGGACAACCCGAACCGTCGCGTACGGATCGGGCTCAGCCGCTGATGGTCGCCGATTCGATGACCACGTTCTCCACCGGGACGTCCTGGTGCATGCCCTGCGACGAGGTGGAGACGGCGGCGATCTTGTCGACCACCTCGGTGCCCTCGGTGACCTCGCCGAAGACGGCATAACCCCAGCCCTGGCCGGCCGGCTGGGTGTGGTTCAGGAAGTCGTTGTCGGCGACGTTGACGAAGAACTGCGCGGTCGCCGAATGCGGATCGTTGGTACGCGCCATGGCGACCGTGTACTTGTTGTTCTTCAGGCCGTTGGCCGCCTCGTTCTGGATCGGCGCCTGAGTCGATTTCTGCTGCATCTGGCCGTCGAAACCACCGCCCTGGATCATGAAGCCCGGGATAACGCGATGGAAGATCGTGCCGTCGTAATGTCCCGACTTGACGTATTCGACGAAGTTACGGACGGTGTCCGGCGCCTTCGCCTCGTCCAGCTGGAGGCCGATGGTTCCGTAGTTCGTCTCGAGATTCACCTTGGTCATGCCCCTACCTTTCCATTACCGCCGCCATACCCCGCGCATAAGGGGGTGTTTCCCGGCCGATTGTGCCAGCCGCCCCTCTTTACCCCATTCCGGTGGTTTATATGCCCCGGACGACGGGTGTGTTTCCGGAGCGGTTCGGGTACTCGCCGGGGCCGCCATCGGGCCTTGCGCGCCGGGCCCAAGTAGCATGCCAGCGTGCCAGAAGTCGCCACCGCAGTACTCACGAAGACGCCACCGGAGCCGGAGCCGAAGGTCGCGCCGCAGGATTTCCGGATCGCGCGTCTCGTCGCGATCGTCACCGGTGTGCTGGGGGCGCTTTTCGCCATCGCCACACCCTTTCTGCCCGTCACCCAGACCACGGCGACACTGAGCTGGCCGCAAAACGACACGCTGGCGAATGTGCAGGCACCGCTCATGTCGCAGGTGCCGATCGATCTCAGCGCGACCATCCCGTGCGCGGCGGTGGATCAGCTGCCCCCACAGGGCGGGATGCTGCTGGCCACCGCGCCCCCGCAGGGCGACCGGGCCGCGCTGGAGGCATTGTTCGTCCGGGTCTCGGAGACCTCGGTCGACGTGGTGGACCGGAACGCGGTCGTGGCGACCGCGGACCGGGCGGAGATGGCGAACTGCTCGGCCATCACCATCCACTCCGACAGCACCGCCACCAGCGCCGCGTTCGAAGGGCTGACCACCGCCACCGGCGCGCCCAACGCCGGCCGGCTGGTCGGTGATCTGCGGCCGCAGATGGTCGGCGTGTTCACCGATATGACCGGTGGTATCCCGGCCGGGCTGACCCTGGATTCGACCATCGACACCCGGTTCACCTCCACCCCGACCTGGATCAAACTCGCCGCGATGGTCGCCGCGGTGCTGTGCACGCTGCTGTCGCTGGTGGCACTGGCGCGGCTGGACACCAGCGACGGGCGCGGCCACCGCCGCTTCCTGCCCGCGCACTGGCTGAAACCGACCATGGCCGACGGTGCTGTGATCGGCACCCTGCTGGTCTGGCATTTCCTGGGCGCCAACACCTCCGATGACGGCTACATCCTGAGCATGGTGCGGGTGGCGCCGGACGCGGGCTATATGGCCAATTATTTCCGCTGGTACGGCGTACCCGAGGCGCCGTTCGGCTGGTACTACTACGTGATCCAGCTGTTCGCCGAGGTCTCCACGGCGAGCCCGTGGGTGCGGGTGCCCGCACTGGCCTGCGGGATCCTGTGCTGGATGGTGATCAGCCGCGAGGTGGTGCCGCGGCTGGGCAACGGTCTGCGCGGTCTGCGGGGCCGGTCCTGGTTCGGCAGCGTCCCGCTGTGGACCGGTGGCCTGGTGTTCCTGGCGTTCTGGCTGCCCTACGACAACGGCCTGCGGTCGGAGCCCATCGTCGCGCTCGGCGCGCTGCTCACCTGGGTCTCCATCGAACGGGCCATCGCGACCGGGCGATTGCTACCGGCCGCGGTGGCGGTGGTGGTCGCCGCGTTCACCCTCGCCGCCGCCCCGACCGGTCTGATGTGTGTGGCCGCGCTGCTCGCCGGTATCCGGCCGCTCACCCGGATCGTCGTACGCCGTCACCGGGAGCACGGGACGGTCGCGCTGCTGGCACCGCTCGCCGCCGCCGGGTTCCTGGTGCTCACGGTGGTCTACAGCGACCAGACCTTCGCCGGTATCCAGGAGGCGAACCGGGTACGGCAGCTGGCCGGCCCCAACCTCGCCTGGTACGAGGACTATCTGCGCTACTACTACCTGTTCGTCGAAACGGTCGACGGTTCGCTGTCGCGCCGTTTCGCCTTCCTGGCGATGCTGCTGTGCCTGTTCACCACCATGCTGGTGCTGCTGCGGCGGCGCCGGGTACCGGGGATCGCCGCGGCGCCCACCTGGCGGTTGATGGGGGTCGTGTTCGGCACGATCTTCTTCATGATGTTCAACCCCACCAAGTGGACCCACCACTTCGGCGCCTACGCCGGGATTGCGGGTTCACTGGCGGCGGTGACCGCGGTCGCGGTCTCGGCATCGGCGCTGCGGGCGCGCAAGAACCGGGCGATCTTCCTGGCCGGGTTGCTGTTCACCCTCGCGCTGGCGTTCTCCGGAATCAACGGCTACTGGTATGTCTCCAGCTACGGGGTGCCCTGGTTCGACAAGCGGGTGGTGCTGGGCGGTATCTCCTCCAACACCGTGATGCTGGTGCTCTTCGGGGCGGCGTTGCTGCTGGTGGCCTGGCATGTCCTGCGTGAGGGATACGCGAAACCGCCCACCTCGACACGTACCGCCCGGGGCCGCCGGATCCGCAAATTCGCGGCCGTTCCGCTGACCCTGGTGGCCGCGGCCATGGTGCTGTTCGAGGTGCTGTCGATGGCCAAGGGCGCTTATTCGCAGTATCCGGGGTATTCGCTGGGTCGCGGCAATATCGACGCGCTCACCGGCCAGACCTGTGGTCTCGCCAACGATGTGCTGGTCGAGTCGAATGCCAACGCCGGGCGGTTGAACCCGATCATCGATCCGGCGCATCCGCCCACGAACCCGAACGATCCGCTGGCCGGTGTCGACCCGGTCGGGTTCGATCCCAACGGGGTGCCCGACGATCTGTCCGCCGACGCCGTCGAGGTGAAGCCGGGTACCGGTAACACCTCCAACCAGTCGGTGGGCGCCGCGTTCGCCGAAGGCCAGAACGCGGGAACCGGCGGTGGCCAGGGCGCGCAGGGTGTGAACGGCAGCACCGTGGCCCTGCCCTTCGGCCTCGACCCGGCCACCACCCCGATCCTGGGCAGCTACCAGGACGGAGTGCAGCAGCCCGCGTTCGTCTCGTCGAGCTGGTACGAACTGCCGGAGCGGTCGCCCGACCATCCGCTGGTGGTCATCACCGCGGCCGGCCGGATCCTGTCCTACGACGACACCGGCGCCATGCAGTACGGCCAGTCGCTGACCGTCGACTACGGCAAACGGCAGCCCGACGGTTCGATCACTCAGCTCGGCACCTATCTGCCGCGCGATATCGGTCCCTTCCCGTCCTGGCGCAACCTGCGGGTTCCGCTGGACGAGATCGCCCCGGAAGCCGACGCGATCCGGGTCGTCGCGAACGATCCCATCCTCATCGGTGACCAGTGGCTGGCCTTCACCCCGCCGCGGGTGCCGAAGCTGGAGACGGCCAACGACTACCTCGGTTCGGAGCAGCCGATCCTGCTCGACTGGGCGGTCGGTCTGCAGTTCCCGTGCCAGCGTCCGTTCCGGCATGTGAACGGGGTCGCCGAGGTGCCGAAGTTCCGGATCCTGCCGGATCGCCCGCTGGCGGTGAGTTCCACCAACACCTGGCAGGCCCAGGAGTTCGGTGGTCCGCTCGGGTTCTCCCAGATGCTCGCGAAGTCCACCACGATCCCGACTTATCTGAAGAACGACTGGGGTCGCGACTGGGGCACGCTGGAACGCTACGACCAGTACTACGACGCGGTTCCCGCGCAGCTGGCGACCGGTACCGCCACCCGCAACGGGTTGTGGGATCCGGGCAAACTGCGGGTTTTCTGATGTGCTGAAGACGGCGACGACCGGGCATCGGAATGTACAATTTCCGGTGTCCGGTCGTTGCTTTTTGTACAGGAGGTTGTGGTGTCGCTGACTCATATCGAGATCGATGACGAGGAACTGGAGACCGCCAAGAAACTGGGCGGCCACAAGACCAAAACAGCAGCTGTCGCGGAGGCACTGCGTCAGTACAACCAGCGCTTGAGTCGAGCTGCCGCGGTCGACTACTACTTCGAACTGGCCCGTGACTGGGATATCGAAGGAGCCGAAGCTGCACATGCTGCAGAGAAGAGGGCCTTCCGCCAGTGACGGGCTATCTGGTCGACTCGTCGGCGCTGTGGCGCATCCTGCGGGATCGCTCGGTTCTGGAACTGTGGCGGGAAACTCTCGCCAACGGTGAATTTCGTTCCTGTTATCCGCAACGTAGTGAATTCTTGACCTCTGCACGGAATCTGAAGGAGTATTCGGAGTTCTGCCGGATGTTCGACACCTTGTACCGAGATGCCACTGTGCCCAAGGGAGCGGGTCAGTGGATCGGCAAGGTGCAGTACTCCGCGGCCGAACGAGGTAGCCATCAATGTTTGTCTGCCGTGGACCTGCAAGTTTGCGCCACGGCTGCGCATCACGGTCTGGTGGTCGTGCACGATGATTCGGACTTTGTGACCGCAACCAGGTTCTCGACGGAGCTCCGGCAGATCAATGTGCACGAAGGTCCGTCCGACACCAGCTACTGACCCCCACCGGGAGCTTCACCGCCGCCGTCTCGTGTGAGCGGAGGTCCTCGGGAACCCTGCACTAGGCTGACCGACGCCCAGTAGGTGGATCGGGAGCCGGAGGTAAGTACGCCGATGACGACGAGTCGCGGCGCGCGGTTGGTGCGTCAGGTCGGGGCCGGAATCGGCGAAGCGGTACTCGCGGCGGTGGTCGCGGTGGTGGTCGTCGCTGTCGGGCTGGTCGCTTTCTCCCTGGTGCAGTGGCCCGCGTTCAACTCCTCCAATGTGGTGCGGGCGCTGACCACGGTGGGCCAGGTGGGGGCCGCTGCGCTGATCGCGGGCTCGATCGCCCTGCTGCGGCTACGGCGTTCGCGGTGGCTCGCGAAACTGCTGTCCTGGACCGGTATCTCAGCGTTCGTCACCGTCACCCTGGGGATGCCGCTGGCGGCCACCAAGCTGTACCTGTTCGGTATCTCGGTGGACCAGGAGTTCCGGACCGAATACCTGACCCGGCTCACCGACAGCGCCGCGCTGCGGGATATGACCTACGCCGATCTGCCGCCGTTCTATCCGGCCGGCTGGTTCTGGGTGGGCGGACGCGTCGCGAATGTGCTCGGAATGGACGGCTGGGAGGTGTTCAAGCCGTACGCGATCGGGTCGATCGCGGTGGCGGCGGTGATATCGCTGGTGCTGTGGACCCGGCTGATCCGCGCGGACTGGGCGGTCGGGGTGACCAGCGCGGTGACGGCCGTGGCGGTCACCTACGCGGCGCCGGAGGCCTACGGTGCGGTCATCGCGATTCTGCTGCCGCCGGTTCTCGTGCTGGCCTGGGGGGCGCTGTACCGACCGGCCGAGATCACCGGCGGGTCCGCGGGCTCCGGGGACGGTCCCACCGCGGGCGGCTGGGCCGCGGTAGTGGGCACCGGGCTGTTCCTCGGGTTCGCCGCCGCCTGCTACACCCTGTACTTCGCCTTCGCGGTGTTCACCGTTGTACTCATGGCGGTGGTCGCCGCGGGGCTCGGCCTGCGGGCCCGGTACGCGGCGCGGACACCGCGCCGGATCGCCGCGCACTCCGAGAAGTCGCCTGCGCCGGTGGGCAGCGCCGGGCGGGCGATCGGTGCTCCGCTGCTGCGCCTGGTCGCCATGGGTGTGATCGCCGCGCTGATCGCGCTACCGGTGTTCCTGCCGTTCCTGGCACGGATGCTGGACCGCCCGAAGCTCCAGTCCGGCGGTGCCTTCCACTATCTGCCCGAAGCCGGTTCCGAACTGCCGCTGCCGATGATGCATTTCTCGCTGCTCGGCGCGCTCTGCCTGGTCGGTGTCATCTGGCTGGTGATGCGCGCGGCCTCGTCGCGGCGCGCCCAGTCGCTCGGGCTCGGTGTGCTCGCGGTGTACCTGTGGTCGCTGCTGTCGATGCTGGCCACAGCGGCCGGCTCGACCCTGCTGTCGTTCCGGCTGGAACCGGTACTGCTGGTACTGCTCGCGGCCGCGGGCGGGTTCGGGTTCGTGGAGGGTGCCCGCGCGATATATCAGGCGTTCAACGAACCGGCGCGGTTCCGCTGGGTGGCCATCGTGCTGGCGACGGTGGGCGCGCTCGCCTACTGCCAGGACATCCCGCATGTCCTGGCCCCGGAGATCACCACCGCGTACACCGATACCGACGGCGACGGCAACCGGGCCGACCAGCGCGACCCGTCCGCTGTCCGGCACTACCGCGATATCGACGGGGAACTGCGGTCGCAGACCGGCCGCGAACCGGCGGAGAATGTGGTGCTCACCGGTGACACCACCTTCCTCGCCTACTACCCGTACTTCGGTTTCCAGGGGATGACCTCGCACTATGCCAATCCGCTGGCCGATTACGCGGATCGGTCCGCCGCCATCGAAGAGTGGAGCGAAAAGGACACACCGGACGAACTTCTCGAGGCGATGCGGGCCGCGCCGTGGCGGGCGCCCGATGCGTTCCTGTTCCGGCGCAGCGGTGACGAGTACACGCTGCGGCTGGCCGCCGATGTGTACCCGAACGATCCGAACGTCAAGCGCTACACCGTGGCGTTCCCCGCGAAACTGTTCGACGATCCGCGATTCACCGCCACCGATATCGGGCCGTTCACCCTGGTCGTGCTGAAACGCTGAGCGGTGGGCGGCCGCGTCCACACCGGGGCCGGGACTCGGGCCGGGCGCGTGGTGCGCGCTCACGGCGTCCCTGGCGGCCATGCGCGGTCTCCGAGCGGGGTGATGCCTATTAGAGTCGAGCCCCGTGCGACCGGACCGATCTCCTCGAGCGTTGAACCGTATCCGCCTGCTGGCTCTGGTTTCCGGGCTACTCGGATTCGTGCTGGCCATCGCGGCGCCACTGCTGCCGGTGCGCCAGGACCGGACGAGCCTGGACTGGCCGCAGGCGGGCGCCGCCAGTGTCGAGGCGCCGCTGGTGAGTTATCAGCCGCTGCGGTTGGATCTCACGGTGCCGTGCCCGGTTCTGAGTGGCGCCGAGGGCACCGTGGTGGAGACAGTTCCCGACGGTTCGGGCCAGTCCTCGGCGCGGGGGCTGCGGGTGACGGTCACCGGTGACACTCTGTCGGTGGTGCTGCGCGATGTACCGCTGCTCGCCGCCGATCGCGCCGAGCTCGGCGGTTGTACAGCCCTGACCGTCACTTCGTCGGCGCTTGCGTCCACCGCGGAACTCACCGGCACCGCGCGCGCCGACGGGACTCCGTTCCGCGCGGAGGTGGGCCGGGATATCCGACCGCTGCTGGTCGGGGTCTTCACCGATCTGCCGGAGGCGCAGCTCGGCGGTATCCGGTTGCACGCCGATATCGATTCCCGGTTCACCTCGTCGCCGACCCCGCTCAAGATCGCCGCGATCATCGGTGCGGTGGTGTTCACGGTGCTGGCCCTGATCGCGCTGCATCTCCTCGACACCACCGACGGCCGCCGGGCCCGCCGTTTCCTGCCCGCGCACTGGTGGCGTTTCGGGCTCGCCGACGGCGTGGTGCTCGGTGTCCTCGCCGGCTGGCACATCATCGGTGCCAACACCTCCGACGACGGCTACATCCTGAACATGGCGCGGGTTTCGGACAAGGCCGGATACCTGGCGAACTACTACCGCTGGTTCGGGGTCCCGGAGGCCCCGTTCGGCTGGTCCTACGAGGTGCTGGCGTGGATGACGCGGGTCTCGGAGTCCAGTCCGTGGATGCGGTTGCCCACGCTGCTCGCCGGAATCGTGTGCTGGCTGGTGATCAGTCGTGAAGTGCTGCCCCGGCTCGGCGCCCGGGTCCGCGGCAACAAGATCGCCCTGTGGACCGCCGGCCTGGTGTTCCTGGCTTTCTGGCTGCCCTACGACAACGGTTTGCGCCCGGAACCGCTGATCGCCGCCGGGGCCCTGCTCACCTGGTGTTCGATCGAACGCGCCATCGCCACCGCCCGGTTGCTGCCCGCCGCGATCGCGGTCCTCATCGCCGCGTTCTCCCTGGCTGCGGGGCCGACGGGGCTGATCTGTATCGCCGCGCTGATCGCCGGATCCCGTCCCGTCCTGCAGATCATCATCGCTCGCGCGCGCGGCGGCTCCTCGCGCGGACAGGCCCTGTGGCGTTACGCGAGCGTCGTGGCGCCGGGCCTGGCGGCCGGAACCCTGGTGCTGGTGGTGATCTTCGCCGATCAGACATTGTCGACGGTGATGGAGGCCACCCGGGTCCGGACCGCGGTCGGGCCGAATGTGGCCTGGTTCGACGAGCGGACCCGCTGGGACTCGCTGCTCATGCTGTCACCGGACGGTTCGCTGGCCCGCCGCTTCGGTGTCCTGCTCATGCTGCTCTGCCTGCTGGTGTGCGTGCTCCAGGTGTTGCGCAAGGGCCGGATACCCGGGACCTCGCGCGGGCCGTCGGTGCGCATCCTGGGCATTGTTTTCGCCTCGCTGCTGCTCATGATGTTCACGCCAACCAAGTGGACCCACCATTTCGGTGTGTACGCGGGTCTCGCCGGATCGCTGGCCGCGCTGGCCGCGGTCGCGGTCGGTACCGACGGCATCCGCGCGCCGCGCAACCGCGCGTTGTTCGCCGCCGCCGTCCTGTTCCTGCTGGCGATCACGTTCACCGGTTCGAACGGCTGGTGGTACGTATCCAGTTACGGCGTTCCGTGGTGGGACAAGGCCCCGTTGATCGCGGGCAAGGGGCTGTCCACCCTGTTCCTCGGCCTGGCCGTGCTCGCGCTGCTGGTCGCGCTGTGGCTACACTATCGCGCGCCCTATCGCGCCGGACCGCCGTCGCGGTCGGCCCGGTACGCTTCCGCCCCGCTCACCGTCGCCGCCGCCCTCCTGGTGCTCTTCGAGATCGCGTCGCTGACCAAGGCCGCGGTCGGCCAGTACCCGGCCTATTCCATCGCCAAATCGAATATCCGCGCCCTGGCCGGTGATTCGTGCGGTCTGGCCGACGATGTGCTGGTGGAGACCGATACCGCCGATTCGCTGCTGAGCCCTTACGAAGGCGCTCCGGCCGACGGTCTGATCTCCACCGACCCCGACGCACAGACTGCCGGGTTCACCCCGGACGGTGTCGCCGGGGATCTGACCGCCGATGCCGAGGAGACCACCTCCGGGGGCGCGAACACCGTCGAATCCGATACCGAGAACAAGACCACCGACACCACCGGCGCCGGTACCGGCGGTGGTACATCGGTACAGGCCGGTATCAACGGGTCCACGGTGGCGCTACCCTTCGGCCTCGACCCGGCCCGTACCCCGGTGCTCGGCAGCTACCAGGACGGTGACCAGCAGCAGGCGAAGCTGACCACCCAGTGGTACCGCCTGGATCTCACCGACGAGATGCGGGCCGACCCGGCCTACCGGGTCCTGGCCCTCACCGCCGCCGGGCGGATCAAATCGGTGGACGCCGACGGCGTGCTCACCTACGGCCAGGACCTCACGGTCGAGTACGGAACGCGGAACGCCGACGGGACCATGAAGGTTCTCGGTTCGGTGGCCCCGCTCGATATCGGCCCGAATCCGTCGTGGCGCAATCTGCGGGTGCCGTTGGATCAGCTGCCCCGGGAGGTGAACGCGGTTCGCCTGGTGGCGGTGGACAACGACATCACCGAGCGGCAGTGGCTGGCGGTGACCCCGCCACGGCTGCCGCGTCTGGCGACACTGGACTCCGTTGTGGGACATACCGACCCGGTCCTGCTGGACTGGCACGTCGGTTTGGCGTTCGGCTGCCAGCGGCCGTTCGATCACGCGCACGGCGTCGCGGAGGTGCCGCGCTGGCGGATCCTGCCGGATCGGGTCGGATCCGATGCTTCCAACGCGTGGCAGGACAGTATCGGCGGTGGTCCGCTGGGCTGGACCGAGCTACTGCTGGAAGCCGATTCGGTCGCGACCTATCTGTCCGACGACTGGGCCCGGGACTGGGGTTCGCTGGAGCATTTCACCCCGTATCGCCCCGACGCCGGACCCGCCGAACTGACCGTCACGCAGGAGAATCGCAGTGGTGCGAGTACCGACGATCCGATCCGTGTGAGTTGAACATGGTTGTGCTACATCGAGACTCGTATATCAAGTGGGATGGCTCACATGTTGGTTTATTTCCACGAGAGGGAATCGCCGAACGGATGACGAACGGCGACCCGGCCCGTACGCTGGTTCGCATGACTTCGGCCTTCGATGATATGGAACTGCGCGATCTCGTCGGCTTGCTCACCGATGAGGAGCAAAAGGAACTACGACCGTCGGTGTTACGCGTCCTCGGGCGCCTGCCGTCTCAGGAGGTGCTGCGCCGCGAATTGGGCCAGCGGATGACACGCGTGTGACAGTGGCCGCGGCCGCGGAACACCGCGGCCCGCCGCAAGTACCGAATACGACGAGGGCCGTCGCTCACCGGAGAAATCCGGAAGCGACGGCCCTCGAGCTTTCGCGGTACGACCCGTGTATCAGACGGGCAGCCGGCGGAAGATCGGCCGGGGGATATGGCGCAGGATCATCATCACGTAGCGGAACGCACCCGGCGCCCAGATGAGGTCCTTACCCTTCTCCGAGGCGGCGACCGCCAGCGTGGCGACCTCTTCCTTGTCGACCGTGAACGGCGCCTCTTTGCCGCCGGTGGCCTTCCAGTGCTCGATCGTGGTCGTCGTGCGCACCTGCCCCGGCCGGATGACCAGCACCCGCGGACCGTGCGGACGCAGCGCCTCGCCGAGACCCAGGTAGAAACCGTCCAGACCCGCCTTGGTGGAGCCGTAGACGAAATTGGAGCGCCGTACCCGCTCACCGGCCGCCGAGGACATGGCGATGATCCGGCCGAAGCCCTGCGCCTTCATCTTCTCGCCGATCAGCACGCCCACCGATACCGCGGCGGTGTAGTTGATCTGCGCGATCTGTACGGCTTTGCGCTGGTCCTGCCAGAGTTCCTCGGCATTGCCGAGCAGCCCGAACGCGACGATCGCGACATCGATGTCACCGTCGGCCCAGGCCTGATCGACCACCTTCGGATGAGTATCGGTATCGAGAGCGTCGAAGTCGATCACATCGACCTGGCCGGCTCCGGCGGCCTTCGTCTGCGCGACCGCGGTATCGCGCAGCGGATCGTTCGGGAGGGTGGCCAGGACCACGCGGGCGGGGCCCTTCTTCAGGTACTCCGCAACGATCGCGAGGCCGATTTCCGAGGTCCCGCCGAACAGCAGAATGGACTGCGGATTGCCTACCGCGTTGATCACTGAAGCTCCAGCCTTCTCGCCATATCGGACATGAAAACGCCTGTGGGGTCGACGCTGCGGCGTACCTTGATCCACTCGTCGATCCGGGGATACATCTGGTGGAAGGCTTCGGCGGTGGTGCGCGAATCCTTACCGGTGTAGAGCCGGCCACCGAATTCCAGGACCCGGCGGTCCAATTCGGTGACGAAATCGTTGAGGCCGGGCGCGATCGGGAAGTCCAGGCAGACATTCCAGCCCGGCATCGGGAAGCTCAGCGGCGCCTGGTTGCCCTCACCGAAGTACTTGAACACGTTCAGGAAAGAGTAGTGACCGCTGGCCTGGATATCGATGAGAATCTGTTTGAACTCCTCGACGGCCTCCGGCGGCACCACGAACTGGTACTGCAGGAAACCCCGTGACCCGTAGGCCCGGTTCCACTCGCCGAGCATATCGAGCGGATGGTAGAAAGCCGTCAGATCCTGCGGCTTCTGCCGGTAGGTGGCGCCCTTGCGGTACCAGATCTCGGTGGCGAGAGTGAACGTCTTGTTGTTCAGCAGCCCGTTCGGGAACACATCGGGGAAGGTGAGGAACGTCTTACCGGTGAAGCCCAGCGGGTTCTTGCGCAGCTTCTTGGGCAGCTGATCCAGTTTGGCCAGCGAACCGCGCGAGATCACCGCCCGGCCCAGTTTCGGCATCGGGCTGAGCGCGTCGAACCAGGCCGAGCTGTACTCGTAGTTGTCCTCCGAGCCGTCGCTGTGGAACGCGATGGTCTCGTCGAGGCCCGAGGTCACATCCCCGTCGGCGATGAAGTACGCGGTCTCGGTGGGGGTCATCTCGATGGTCGCGCGCAGGATGATCCCGGTGAGGCCGCAGCCGCCCACCGTGGCCCAGAAGAGTTTGGCGTTCTTCTTGGGGCCGATGGTCTGCACCTCGCCGTCGGCGGTGAGCAGTTGGATCGAGCGCACATGGTTGCCGAAGCTGCCCGCGCTGTGATGGTTCTTACCGTGGATATCGGAGCCGATCGCGCCTCCGACGGTCACCTGGCGGGTACCGGGCAGAACGGGGACCCACAGACCGAACGGGAGCGCGGCCTTCATCAGCTGGTCGAGGTTCACGCCCGCGTCGACATCCACCAGACGGGTGTCCTGGTCGATGCGGTGGATCTTGTTCAGGGCGGTCATATCGATGACCAGCCCGCCCGCGTTCTGCGCGTTGTCGCCGTAGGAGCGGCCGAGCCCGCGCGCGATCACACCGCGGCGTAGATGCTCCGGCTTGCCGTCGTTGTCCTGGGCGACCATGGCGACCGCGCGGGCGATGAGTTCGGGATCGCTGGTCGAGAGAACCTCGGCGGTCGTGGCCGCCGTCCGGGCCCATCCGGTGAGCGTCCGGGTTCGCGTGGGTAGCGTGAACCCCGGACCAGCGGTATCTGGATCGCCGGCCGATGGGGTCTCGGTACCGGACGCCTGAGTCGAGGTCGGAGCTTTCGTGGACATCGGCTTAGAGGCTACAGGCATGAGCGGAATCCGGTTCAACGGAATCGGCGTTCGATTCGTTACCCGTGCAAACGTTCCGGCGTCGGCCACCACCCGTCCTCTCGCTTCCGCCGTCGGACAAGTACATTTCCGTCGGTGGGCTCAGAAAGCAACGCAGTAAGTCGGAGTGCCCCGGTCGTGCCGGACGGCGCCGGGGAAGTTTCCGTCTCGCCCGAGGAGCCGGTCGCCGCCGTGTCCGAACCGGAGAACCCGGATGTTCCCGGTCCGGAGAGCGCGCAGATCGGCCTGGTGACACAGCTGGTGCGGTTCGCCCTGACCGGCGCACTGTCGGCCGTGGTCGACTTCGGGCTCTATGTGCTGCTGCTGGAGGCGGTGGGCCTGCCGGTGAACCCGGCCAAAGCGATCGGCTTCATCGCCGGCACCACCACGGCCTATCTGATCAACCGCCGGTGGACCTTCGATGCGGAGCCCAGCCGGGCCAGGTTCGTCGCGGTGGTGATCCTCTACGCGCTGACCTTCTGCGTGCAGGTGGGTATCAACTGGGTTTTCTATCACGCCTTCGACGAGGGCCTGTGGTGGCGCGTCCCGGTGGCCTACGTCATCGCCCAGGGCACGGCCACGGTGATCAACTTCGTGGTCCAGCGTCTGGTCATCTTCCGTATCCGCTAGTTCCGCGTAGCGGTGAGCCCCGGTCGTCCGATACGACCGGGGCTCTGTTGCTTGTTCAAGATGAAGTTGTTCGTACACCGAAGCCGCGGGTCGGCCCGCGGCGGCTGTCTCAGGCGCAGGCGGCGCTGGTCAGACGGTGTGTCCGACGGGCACGGGCGGATACGGAACGGACCGCCGCGCCGACCGCGACCACCGGCGGGATCCAGCGGGCCTCGTCCGGGCCGACACCCCAGCTGGCCGAACCGGCCGAGAGGTGGGTGGGCGGCAGCGGGATGCCGTCGCCGTCGGTGTACACGACCGCACCGGCCTCGCGCAGCGCCTCGACCGCACGCTGGGCCTTGCGCATCCCGGTGACGAGGTGGATCTCGCGGCGCTCGGCACCCGGGATCTCGATCACCGGACCGGTCAGGTTGTTCGCTCGCATGTAGCGACGGACCGACGCGGCCAACTCCCCGGTGACCTCGACGGCGGACAGGTCTTCGTCGGTGATAAGGCACAGGCCGTTGGTCGTTTCGGCGACCGTCCAGCCACGCTGGGCGTAATCCCGCGCGGCAGCGGACTTCGCGGCCGCCGAGACGGAAGTCGGAAACGTCGTACGCACTGTCATCTCCATTCCCCGGTATAGATAAGCTCCGGCTTTCATGGGTCGTATCGGTGCCGGGTGCCCGGGGCGTTACGCCGTTCCAGGGAATTTTTTCGACTGTCGGCTTCCTCTCATTTGTGGCGGCAGTCGAGATCCACTGGTACAGGGTGATCGCCGGGATCCTGGTTGGCTTCGCGGATGGAATCCGGGGAGGATCCCGTTATGGCCAGCGAGGCAGCGGACGAATCCCCGAGAACCGGTCCGGCGGCGGCCGGAGCACCTGAGCCGGCGGTTCCTCCCGGGCCGGCCGTCGGCGCCGGAGTGAGACCGCCGGAGCAGGACGATACTGCGGATTCGCCGGGTCGGCGAATCCGGCGGAAACTCAGCTGGCGGGCCGAGGCGGCGCAACGCTTCGCCGATGCGGCCGCCGCCGAAGAGACCGAACCCCGGCCCGAACGGGGTGATCGGGCCGGAGCGGTCCGGTCGTGGGGGCCGACGCGCTACGCGGACTAC
>JABFXT010000610.1 GCA_013361595.1 Nocardia sp.
ACCGTATCCGCCGCTGCGCCCACCCGGACTGCATCCTGTTCTTCTACGACACATCCAAGAGCGGAGCCCGCCGCCGGCATTCGATGACCACCTGCGGCAACCGCGCGAAAGCGGCGCGACATCACGCCCGCAGAACCTGAGCCGCGATCAGCGGGCCGGATTCACCACCGTGAACGGGGAACGTCGAATTCGGCGCACAGGGCGCGCCATACCTCGCGGGGATCGACACCGGCTTCGATGGCGGCGGCACCGGTCCGGCCGGCCAGCGCGAGGATCACGTGATCGTTGAGCAGAGTGTCGCCACGAGCCTCGCCGAATTCGGTGTGCATGAGTTCCTGGAATTCCGTCAACCGCACCGTGCACAAGTTACCCGCACCGCCGCCGCGGCCGCGGGGGCGGTCAGTGCGTGCGCACCGAATCGAGCACCCGGTGGCAGATCTGTACCGGATCGGCCACCTCGGAGATCCCGGCGGCCGCCGCCCGGGCCGCCTCGGTGAAACCCGGTTCGGCCAGTACCCGCAACACCGCCTCGCGCACACTTTCCGCGGTGAGCGGCCGGACCAGCAGCGAAGACCCCTGACGCTGGGCGCGATTGGCGAGTTCCCACTGGTCGCCACCGCCGGGTACGGTCACCACCGGCACTCCCGCCGACAGTGATTTCGCCAGCAGGCCGTGCCCGCCGCCGCCGACCACCACAGCGGCCCGGGCGAGCAGTTCGTCCTGCCGTCCCAGACCCGCGGTGGCCCATTCCGGTAGCGGTCGCGGCGGCTCGTCCAGCATGGAGATGGCGACCCGGACGCCGGTTCCGTCGAGGGCTTCGAGCACGGTCTCCGCCATTCCCGCCACCCCGGTATGCGCGGTCGACGGCGCCACGACCACCAGCGGCCCGTCCCCGGGCGGAAGTTCCAGCCGCCGATCGGTGGGCTCCCACAGCAGCGGCCCGACCAGTTCGGCCGCCGCGGGCCAATCCGGGCGCGCGGTCTCCAGCGCGGGCAGAGTCGCGATCAGCCGAGCGGCCGGGCCCGGATCCGCCGCCGGCAGACCCACTCCCACCCGGGCGGCCTCCCGCTGCCGCAGCCCGGTCCGCACCGCGCGGGCAGTGAACATCCGCAACATCGAATCCCGGGCCCGGCCGCGCACCCCGGTGCCGGGAGCGAGCCCGCTCCCGATGGGCGGCAGACCTTTCGAGGGCAGGTAGAGCGGGTGCGGCGAAAGCTCGACCCAGGGCACCCGCAACCGCTCGGCGGCCAGACCACCGCCCGCGGTGAGCACATCCGACACCACCAGTTCCGGCAGCATCGCCCCGAGCTCGGGCAGGATCTCGGTCGAAATATAGGCGGCCCGTTGATGGATCCGGGCTCCGGCGTCACCGTCGTCGTCGGTCGGCCTGGGGGCCAGCCCCTTCAGCCGCCGGACTCCGATACCGGCCGCCCGCGCGGCCTCGAACCAGCGGGGCCCGGTGAAGAGAACAGGATCGTCGCCCGCGTCCCGGAAACGCAGGCACAGAGCGATAGCGGGAAACGCATGACCCGGATCGGGGCCGGCGACAACAGCCACTCGCATCCGCTCAGCCTGCCACGCAATCCATCCGCAGCCACTGCCGGGGTCGGCCCGCGGAGGCACCCCGCGCGGGCACGGCCCGAAAGTCCGAGTCCCGCGGTTCCGCGACCGGGGCTCTCCAGAACCTCCTCCATGCGAGCTCCCTTCGCAGCCCTGCCACGTGAGCACAGGACATGAAAGGCGCGGCACCCACCGAGAACATGAAATCGCGGGTAGGTGGACATCGAGCACCTACCCGACAGGAGAGCCCACCGGCTGTCGAGCATCAGTCCTCCTTCCGATCCGGCGGTCACCGTAGTGCCCAGGTGGGAAAACGCGACTGGGCCCCACGGCAACGAGCAGACGAAACCCCCGCGAGCGAAGAGCATCACCCGCATGCAATCGCCCCCGAAACCAACCGCACCGAGCACCTACTCGGGCGGCAGAGATACCTTCCTCACCACTTCCGCGGGTCGTCGATCTCAGTTGGGTCGGGGCCATCCTGATTCTGGAACGACAGAGCGAAGAACCGCAGCGATCGAAAGCAGAGTCGAGAACCGAAGTCGCTGAGGCCCTGACCGGCAGCGCCGAAGGCCGAGCCCACCAAGGCGGGCGCCCGGTTCTGGAGCGACGAAGCGAAGGAGCGCAGCAACCGACCGGCGGAGTGAAGAACCGGGGTTAATAGGGCCCCGCCCGCCCCGCCGCAGGCGGGGCCATTTTTACGGCGGGGCCCGCCCCGGGTCTGGAGCGACGAAGCGAAGGAGCGCAGCGACTGAGTGTAGGAGTGAAGAACCGGGGTCACGAGGGCCCCGCCCCGCCCCGCCGAAGGCGGGGCAAATAAACACAGCTCAGCCCGCGAAGGTGAACAGCTCGAATCCGACCGCGCGTTCCGCGTCGAATCCGTCCAGTGGTCCCGTCGTCATGGTGACGACCGCGCGGACCTGATCGTCCACCGGTTCCGGGCTCAGGACCTCGAGGTAGCGGCGGTGTTCGGCCAATGATGCTTCGGCCGCGGGGATATCGGCGGTCACGTCCACGGCGTGGGTGGCGCCGGTCGGGACGGCCACTGCCGCCCAGCGGGCGGACCAGAGTGGGAGGTCGGCGATTTCGGGGAATATCCATTCGTTACCGGCGTCGGAGACTGCGTCGAGGGCTGCCCGGCCGACGGCCCGGTGGTCGGCGCTGTTGACGATGCCGGGCGCCCAGGTGTCTCCGAAATGGCCGAGTACCACCAGGTCCGGGCGGTGGCGGCGGATGGCGGCGGCCAGGTCGCGGCGTAGCGCGGGGTTCGCTTCGATCCGGCCGTCGGGGTGGCCGAGGAATTCGACTTCGGTGACCCCGACGACGGCGGCCGAGGCGCGTTCCTCGGCTTCTCGCAGCGGCCGTGTTTCGGCGGGCGGCATCCCGGCGATTCCCGCTTCGCCGGAGGTCACCAGCACATACCGGACGTCTTTGCCCTGGCCGGTCCAGCGGGCTACCGCGGCGGCGACCCCGTATTCGATGTCGTCGGGGTGAGCGACGATCACCACGGCGCGCTGCCAGTCTTCCGGAAGGTGCTGCATGGCGCTATTCAAGCATCGCCGCGTGCCCGTCGGAGCAGAAAGGCCGGACGACGCTCCGGGGTGGAGGGTCGTCCGGCCGCGTATTCGCGCGGAGGTCAGATCTTGGTGACCGTGTGGTCGTCGGATCCGGAGATCGCTTTGTAGAGCAGGTACAGTCCGAACACCACGGCACTGATCACCAGGATCGGGAACAGTCCTTTGATCAGTGCGCCGATCACCGCGAGCGCGATCCAGACGACGGCGACCACGCCGATGATCTTCCACAGCATTTTGTGCCTCCCAGCGGTTGTCTCCTGTTTCGAGCATGCCACCGCCGCGTCGGGAAATCACCAGGTGGGAAGCAACATCCGGGGAAGATCAGGGTTGTCCCTGAGGGTCAGGGACGGGATCGGTGGGGCGGCGCCTGGGCCAGCGGCGGCTGCCACGAGGCCCGGCCGGTGGCCGGTGGCAGCAGGGATTCGGGGGCCCGGTCCGCCAGTTCGGTCAGCGCTTGCGCCCAGCCGTCCATCCGGTCGGCGGCATGGCGCAGGTCGGCGACGATACCGTCGAACGCGTAGCGGAGGGCACCTGTTTCGTCGACCGCCAGAACTCGGGTGGCTGCCGCGACCACCTGCTCGTATTCGGTGACGCCGCCGTCGAGCCGGCTGACGATGGATTCCAGGGTTTCGCGGAGCCGGTGGACGTCGGCTGTGTCGGTGATCTCGGCCGCGCCGCCGCTGAGCGTGCGGATCGCGCCTTCCATGGTGGCGATATCGGCGGCGAGCGCGGTGAGTGCGGCCGCGCCGGAACCGGCGGTGGCCACCAGATCCTCGAGTTCGTCGGCGGGCAGACGCCGGGAGCGGGCGATCTGACCGGCGACTTCGTGCAGTGCTCGTTCGGCGCGGGCCAGCCGGCTCATCGCCGGGCGGGCCGCGGAGCGGGCGGTGGGAAGTTTGCGTGGGATGTAGCCGGCCAGCGGCAGCGGGATACGCCGCAGCCGCAGGTAGCGGCGGGTGCTCAGGGCGGCGCCGGTGACCAGGGCGACTGCTCCGCCGCCGAGGACCACGACCGCCCAGGCGGGAGCGGACAGGATCACGAGCCCCACGGCTCCGGCGGTGGTGAGGCCGGAGGCCGTACCGAGGCCGATACTGCGCCGCCGGGCGCGGCGGCGACGGCGGAGTTCGCGTTCGCGCGGATCGGCCCAGCGGCGTACCGCGACGAGCGCGTTCTCTCCGGCTCCACGCAGAGTATCGGCGACGTAGGCTGCCTGCGGCTGCAACTCGGACCAGGCACGGGTCGATTCCCGGGACCCGGTCGGGAATCGGGACCTTTCAGACTTCATCGCTGTCCTCGCCGAACTCGGTGGATCCGCTACTGCTGTGCGGTCTGCCCCTTGTCCATCTGTGGTTGTGGCTGTGCGGGTTCGGTCGTGGACTTTCCGGCGTCGATCGCGGAATTGGTGTTTCCGGCGGGCAGCGAGTCACCGCGCATGGAGGCACGGATCTGTTCGAGCCTGCTGTGCCCGGCCATCTGGACGCTGGCCTGCTGGACCTCGAGCATGCGCCCCTGGACGGTGTTCTGGGCGAGTTCGGCGGATCCGAGCGCGGTGGCGTAGCGACGTTCGATCTTCTCCCGCACCGCGTCCAGGCTGGGCACGCTCCCGGGAGCGGACAGGGTGCTGTCCATCTGCTGCAGGGAGGCGCTGACCTGCTCCTGCATCTTGGCCTGTTCGAGTTGGCTGAGCAGTTTGGTGCGCTCGGCGACCTTCTGCTGCAGCAGCATCGCGTTCTGCTCCACCGCCTTCTTGGCCTGTGCGGCGGCCTGTAGCGACTGGTCGTGCAGCACCTTCAGGTCCTCCACCGACTGTTCGGCGGTGACCAGCTGCGCGGCGAACGCTTCGGCGGCGTTGGTGTACTGGATCGCTTTCTCGGCGTCGCCCGCGGCATTGGCCTGGTCGGCGAGAACGACGGCCTGGCGCGCGTTGGCGTTGAGCTTCTCGACCTCGTCGAGCTGCCGGTTCAGTTTCATCTCCAGCTGACGCTGGTTTCCGATCACCGAGGCGGCCTGCTGGGACAGGGCCTGGTGCTGACGCTGAGCCTCTTCGATAGCCTGCTGAATCTGGACCTTCGGATCCGCGTGCTCTTCGATCTTGGAGTCGAAGAGGGCCATCAGATATTTCCAGGCCTTCGTGAACGGATTAGCCATCGGTTGATCCCGCCTCCATCTGCTGTGCCGCCTGGGCGACTCGGAGTGCGCGACCGTCACGCACTCGATATATGCCTATCCTCCACCATGCGGTGCCGGGTGCCGGCCACCGAACGACGCCGCGTCTCGCCGAGAGCGGCCCGCGCGACGCATACATACGAATCTATCCGCTACCGTGCGCCGCGCGCATTGTCACGATCGGGTATACCGCCGCTATAACCGGTCAGGCGGCTTCGACCAGCACCAGTGGACCGTTGCTGGGTGCGGGGATGACGATCCGGGTTTCGCCGTCCACCTGGGTCCGGGCGCCGGCGGCAGCGGACGCCGTCGCGACTCCGGTCCCCGCGGGGACGG
>JABFXT010000668.1 GCA_013361595.1 Nocardia sp.
CGCTCACCGCTTCGGCCGTACCACCGGGCAGGTGGCCGAAAGACGGTGCAGGAGTGATAGCGTCGCCACGGCGCCGCATCGGCGCTACTCCCGTATTCCACTCTCCACCGCCATCGGTCGGTGCGAAAGAGATGAGGTGCTTCCGAATTGGTCGAGACGGAATCGGTTTCCGAACCCGATCAGCACACTCAGGGAGCACCGGAGCAGATCATCACGCGCGCGGGTCGACCGCTGCACGCCATGGTCCTGTCCGGCCCGCCGGATTCGACCGCGCCCACCGTCGTATTCGAAGCGGGCGCCGCGGCGACCCGCTCCTCGTGGGGCCTGGTCCAGCCCGGGGTGGGCCGGTTCGCCCGGGCGGTGGTCTACGACCGGGCGGGACTGGGCCGGAGCCCCGCCGATCCGGCCGGCCGGACGCTGGACCGGCTGGCCGGCGATCTGCTGGATGTCCTCGACCATTTCGGCTCCGGTCCATTCGTTCTCGTCGGGCACAGCGCAGGTGGAGTCATCGCCCGGCTCACGGCATCCCGTGTCCCGGACCGGATCGCCGGTCTCGTCCTGGTGGATCCCACCGACGAGGCGGCCGATCTATTGTTCGGCCCGTCGTTCCGGCGGTTGGAGCGTCTCGGCCTGGCAGCACACGGCGCGCTCGCCCGGCTCGGATTGCTGAGCCGGATGTTCCGGCCGATGCTGAACGCGGTTCCGGCCGATGTCCGGCGCGATATGGAACGGGAAGCGTTCGCCCCGGAAATCGTACGCACCCAGGCGGTCCAGGCCCGGACCTTTCTCGACGAACTCGCCACCTGACGCGACAACCCGCCCGATCTCGCCGCGATCCCGACCACCGTGATCTCGGGCGGCCGCACCGGGGACGGTATGAACACCCGGATCCGCGCCGCCGCGAACGCCGCACACGCCCATCGCGCCGCGGTATCGCCCTTCGGTCGCCACGTGCTCGCACCCGGGTCCGGTCACTACGTCCCGATCACCGAACCCGGTCTGGTGATCGAGGAGATCCACCGCCTGACCCATCCGTGACCGAGATGGTTCCGTCCTGTTCGCACCGGCCCGACCGGGACGTCGGCGTATAGATGCCTTCATCGACAAAAGGACTCGACACTCGCGACCCCGCTCAGCCCGCGATGATCCGCGCCAGCGCGGTATCCGAGGCGGCCAGTGCCTCCCGGTCGTAGGTCGAGGTGGTGACCAGTAGCTCACCGGCTCCGGTTCGATCGGTGAGTTCTTCGATCCGGCGGCGCACCGTATGCGTCGTACCCGCGACCGCGTGGCGCACGGTGGCCTCGACGCGGCGGCGGGTCTGCTCGGTCCACAGCCGGTCCTCGATCACCGCGACCGGCTCCAGCGGCGGGAATTCGCCGGTGGCTCGGGAACGTGCCATCGCCCATGCCTCGGGGAGGACGAGCGCGCGGGCCTGCTCGTCGGTTTCGGCGACGGTGATGTCCAGCGCGAGGGTGACGGCCGGGTGCTGCGCCCGCGGGCTCGGCCGGAAATCGCGACGGTAATCGGCGAGTGCGGCCGCCAGCTCCGGGCTGTCCAGCAGCGGCCCGCCGAGTACTGCCGGAAGACCCAGCCGCGCGGCCACCGCGAGCCCGCGGCCGGTCGCCAGGACGAACATGGGCACCGTCCGGCCGCTCACCGGGTGGGCGGTGACCGGGCCGGTTCCGTCCAGGTAGGCACGGAGTTCGGCCAGTTCGTCCGCGAACCGGTCGGGCGCGTCTTCCTGCTGCCGCATCGCCCGGCGGACCGGCGCCGTGAAAGCCGGTGAGCGCCCCAGCCCCACGTCGATACGCCCCGGGAAAAGGGCGTCCAGCATGAGGAACTGCTCGGCCACCACCAGCGGTTGATGGTGGGGCAGCATCACCCCGCCGGACCCGATCCGGATCGTCGAGGTCCGCGCGCCCAGCACGCCCAGCAGCACCGGCGGCGAGCCGGACGCGATCCCGGGTACCGCATGGTGTTCGGCCACCCAGAAGCGCCGGTACCCGGATTTCTCGGCCGCCACCGCCCGTTCGACGGTATGTGTCAACGCGGCCGCTTCGGGTTCCCCGGCCCGGATCCGCGATCGGTCCAGCAATGACAGTTCCACGCTCGTAGAACACCGTGCGCGTCCCGGGTCTTCCGCCCTGTCCGCGACCGGATGGCCCGCCGGATTCCGGGTCGGCGCCGATCTTTGGCTACCATTGTCCGGATAGTTTGCCCACCGTTCGGAGGACTGCATGGCGCGTAAGGTCATCGTCGAGCTGGTCGACGACTACGACGGAACTTCCATCGCCGAGGAAACTGTCACGATCGCTCTGGACGGTGTCACCTACGAGATCGATCTCTCGGCCGATAATGCCGAAACATTGCGCGGCACAGTCGGATTCTGGATCGAACACGCGCGCCGGGTGGGTGGCCGTGTGAAGGGTAAGCAGCGGCCGCAGGCAGCGAACAACAATGCCCGCACCCAGGCCATTCGCGAATGGGCGCGTAAGAACGGCCTGGAAGTGTCGAACCGGGGCCGGATCTCGGCGGAAATCGCCGAGGCGTATCAGAAGGCACACGCCTAGTACACCGGATCCGGCGAATACCCTTCGCCGAGAAGCTTTTACGGACGCGTCGAAGTCGTGGCGCCGATAACGGTGCTCGGTCGCGCGGCCGCCGGAAGCTGACGGGCGGGGTCGAAACCGGACGATTCTTGCGCCGCCGCGTATACGCGACTCGGCCTTTCGCGCACGACCGGGCCGATCGAATACCACTCTCGGCGGAAAATCCGGAACATCCCGGTCGGCACCGGGGAACCGGATACAAGGGCGGGCTCCGACTCGGATTCCGGCTGCCTCCGACCCCTCTCCGTGGCGATCCGCTCCGGGTCGCTGTGATCACGGGAGACGCCGTGACCACAGCCCGGCGCCCTCCCGTGGCGCGCACCGGCGACCGCCGCACCTGCCGCCCGGCCCGGCGGCGAACGAAAACGCACGCTCCGGTGCCGGCCCCGACGGACGGGATGAGAGCCGGGCCTGCTCGAGAACTGCCGCGCCCGGTCGCGGACGCCGGAACGAGCCGTCCGCTGTCATACCCGGGCGTACTCCGGGGCGAATCAGATCACAGTTCGGTAACGTCGAGCAGTCCACCTACGACGAACCGGTCGGTATGCCGAGACCGTGGCGGGGGCCGCGCGCTGTTCGGCACCGGTCGGTACCTGCGTACCCGGCGCCGACCGGCCGCCCCCGACCCTGTGCTCACCCGGACGAAAGGCCCTGCTCCGCGATGCGAAACCGATTGTCTCCGGCGCCGGTGGACGCCCTGAACCGCCGTGTTCTCTGGCTCGCCACCGCCGCGCTCGCCGTGTTGATCCAGGCAGTCTCGCTGATCAGCGGAAGTATCGCGCCCGCGCGCGCCGCGTTCGATCCCGCCGGTGCGGATTTCTGGGTCGACTCGAGCATGGGTCCGATCAAATCGCGAGTGTTCCGCGCCGCCGACGGCAACACGTCGCGCGTCGTCTACGCACTGGACGGAATGCGGGCGCGGGAAGATCTCAGCGGCTGGGAGATCGATACCGATATCGCCCGGAAGTTCACCGAATGGAATATCAATGTGGTGATGCCGGTCGGTGGGCAGTCCAGTTTCTACACCGACTGGAACGCGCCGAGTTCCTTCCTCGGCGTACCACCCGGATCGGGCTCGACCGCGGGTTCGTCCTCCGGGTCCGCATCGGGCTCCGGCGGACTCCAGGCCCTCTCCGCGGGACCCGGCAAGTCCTACACCTACAAATGGGAGACGTTCCTCACCCGCGAACTACCGGCCGCCCTGCGGGACCGGCTCGGTTTCGCCACCCAGCGCAACGGTGTCTTCGGACTGTCGATGGGCGGTAGCGCCGCCCTGACGCTGGCGGGCGATCATCCCGACCAGTTCAGCTTCGCCGGTTCCTACTCGGGATATCTGAACATCTCCGCGCCCGGGATGCGGGAGGCGATCCGGGTGGCCATGGTGGACGCCGGCGGCTACAACGTGGACTCGATGGCGGCGCCCTGGGATCCGAAATGGCTGCGGATCGACCCGTTCGTCGCGGCACCCCGGCTGGTCGCGAACAACACCCGGCTCTGGGTCTCGGCCGCCAGCGGCCTGCCCACCGCGACCGACAGCGCGAGCATCAATACCGTCAACGGAATGGGGCTCGAGGCGCTGGCCCTCGTGAACACCCGCGCCTTCCAGATCAGGATGGCGACCCTGGGTGCGCAGAACGTGCACTACGACTTCCCGGCCGCCGGGATCCACGCCTGGAACAACTGGGCGGATCAGGCATTGCGCATGCTCCCCGATCTCTCCGCGAATATCGGCTGATCGCGATGACGCCCGCCGCGTTCGCCGAATTCGCCACGCCGACCGGGGAATCCGATCCGCACCGGCTACGGTCGTATACGTCCGCCCATCCGGCAGAACCCGGAAACATCGGTAAAGTGAGCCGACGTGAGTTCTGAAGATACGGCCGTTTCCGAAAATCGGGAAGCGGATTCCACGGAGGGTCCGGGCCTGCCGGTGGGGTATCGATACCGTGCCCGCGACCACTACGTCGTCGGCCGGGAGAAGATCCGGGAATTCGCTCGCGCGGTCCAGGATCACCATCCGGTCCACTGGTCCGAGGATGCCGGTGCCGACCTTGGGTACGGCGGGCACATCGCACCACTCACCTTCTTCTCGGTGCCGGGCTTCCTCGCACAGTCGGAGATGTTCGCGTCCGTCATGACCGGCTACGACCTCAGCCAGATCATGCAGACCGATCAGGTGATCCGTTATCACCGGCCGATCCGCCGCGGCGACGCACTGTTCTTCGAAGTCCGCCTCGAATCGTTCCGCCGCGCGTTCGGTGGCGACCTCATGGGTTTCCGAACGCTGGTCACCGACCGCGACGACCGGCCGGTCCTCGTCTCGCACACCAGTATCGTGGGCCGCACGGGCGTCGAATCGGGCCTCACCGAGGTCGGGGCCGGAGTTCTGATGCACGGCTTCCGCCCGGGCACCGAACAGGATCCACGGCCGGCGCCCCCGTCGGTGGACAGCGATCTCTGGGAGGAGATCGTGGTCGATTCGGTACCGCCCACACCGGTGAGCCGCTGGGCCCGTGCCTTCGAGAGCGTCGCGGTCGGCGACGACCTCCCGCCCCGGACCGTCCGGCTGACCGCGGGCGACCTGGTGAACTACGCCGGCGTATCCGGCGACCCGAATCCGATCCACTGGAGCGGCGAGGTCGCCGGGCTGGCCGAACTGGACTCCCCCGTCGCGCACGGCATGCTCACCATCGGTATCGGGGCCGGCTTCGTCACCTCCTGGCTCGGCGATCCGGGTGCGGTCCGTGAGTACGCTGTCCGCCTCACCAGTCCCGTCCACGTCACCGGGGAGGGTGCGGATATCGAATACTCCGGCAAGGTGAAATCGGTGGATCCGGCGAGCCGGACAGCTACCGTCGCGCTCACCGCCCGGCACGCGGGCCGGCGGATCTTCGGCCGCGCGACGGCGGTGGTCCAGCTCCGCTGAGTACGAACAGCACCGGAACCGGAAGAGTTGACCTCGAGTTCACTCGAGGTTCGAAGATGATCTCATGAGCACGAACGAAGCACCCGCCCTCGAAGATCCCGG
>JABFXT010000518.1 GCA_013361595.1 Nocardia sp.
GAATGCCCGCGCGCCGGGCTCACCTCCCCGGTTGTGCGCCGCGTAGGCCGCCGCCACCGTCTTCTGCAACGGCAGGAATCCGTACGGGCTCTGCGACCGGGTCGCCTCCTGCACCGCGAACGCCTCCAGCGCACCGCTGACCAGATGATCGGGCGCGCCGATCGCGCGTAACACCGGCGCCAGCTGGGAGTCCGGGATCCGGTGGTCACGCCTCATCTTCAGCGTCCGGGCCACACCCATCTCACTACCGACGCCGCCGAATCGCTCCGCCTCCCGCAGGGCCACCAGCCGCCAGTTGTGCCGAGCCAGATGGCTCCAGCGGGAGGCTTCCTCCATATTCGCGCTGGACGCGATGGCCGCGCGTTGCACCAACCGGGCACCGCGGGCAAGCGGATCGAACGGGCGGACGGTGCCCGCCGCCACCCACGCCACCAGCGGTGAGTTGTCGAGTGTGTTCAACGCGCCGAGGGATGCGATGGCGCCGGATCCGGACCGGCTCTTGGACGGGCCGCTGCCGCCACCGCCGGCGGGCGCTCCGGCGGTGCCCCGCACCATCGCGCCGATCCGCTGGGACACCTGCCCCGCACCCCGGTCCAGGCCGCGGCGGAGTCTGGACACCTGGGAGACGGCGACGACCTCGACGAGCGCCGCGACCACGATCACGGCGATCACCTGCCCCGACGCCTGGCGGAACAGATTTCCCAGGAACAGCGCATAGATTCCGAGGAACAAGGTGAACGCGCACATCCGGATCGCCGCGAACCCACAGGTGACGACATTGCGGACCAGGAAGGTCTGGGTGGGGCCGTAGATATAACCGCCGGCGGCGAACCCGAAGATCGCCAGGATTCCGTGATAGATGGCGTCCAGCGCGCACCGGACCACGAGACCGGCCAGGAAAACGGCAAAGACCAGCAGGATTGCGCCACACAGCAGCAGAAGCAGACCCACGCCGAGCTGCCCCGTCGTCGGATGGGCGATGCGATCGGCGGCCGCGGTATCGCCGCAGCCCGCGATATTCGACCGCAGGCCGTCCATCTCACCACCGCCGATACCGGCGTTCCACACCGCGCCGCACCGGTCGTCCAGTACATGCCCGAAATTCCACACCTGCACCGGATTCCGGGCGAAATCGTCGGACATCTCCGCCGAGAGCGTCTCGATGAGCCGATCCGGGTCGCCGTCCGAACCGTTGAGTCCCGCGGCGATCGCCACCCCCACATCCCGCCCCTGGGCCAGCCATCCGTCGGCGGACAGGAGATCCGGCGCCGGACCGAACAGCAGGAGTCCGCCGAGCACGGCCACCATTGCCATGGTCACGATCTGCCGGGCCGCCCGGGCCGGACTTCCGCGAATTATGAACCACGCCACAAAGAATGCGCCGATCGTGGCCGCGGTGATCGTTACGACCGGATCGGCGAGCTGCCGGGAAATCGCTTCCGCCACACCGTGAACGGCTGTCGAGAACAATTCCATCCACTGGAAACTCAGGGCATATCCGATGAACCATATCGCCGTGGTCACGATTACCATGTAGCCGACGAATTCCAGGCCGAGCAACGTCCACAGGGCGGTCCCGCCGGGGTCCGACAGACCACCGCGATCCACCAGGAAGGAGTAGTCGGACAGTGGGACCCCGGCCGAGTCGACCACCCCTGTCCAGGACAAACCGTCCATCCGGGAGATAACGGGGCCCGCCTGCTCCGGCCCTGCGGCGACCGCCACCGCGCCGACTCCCCCCGGAAACAGCAGAATTCCGTAAACTGATGCCGCGCAGTATTTCCCACGCCGCAACCACACACCCGCAGCAGAGATCCGTGCGCGGAAAGACGAGGATTCCGTTCCCACTCCGGTCAACCGCCGAGAAGAAATGACACCATATGAATACTCTTTTCCACGATCTCCACCGGATTCGACGTACCGATGGATTATCCATTTCGGATCGACGGCGGCAATAATTGAATTCTCTCTGGTGGAAATGGTTGTCCGATCAACCTGCCGGTCCGGCCACGGCGCTCTCGGTCCGCCCGCGCGTGGCATGGGCCGGCGGCACGGTCTACGAGGCCTACGCGGTGGCCGCGGCTATGTCACCCGCGGCGGCGGTTCGCCGAGCACCGTCGCGCCGCGATCCCGCAACCCGACGGGCGGGTGGAAGTACCCGTGGACAAGGGGCCGGTGAACAAGCCCGAGGCCGGCAGCGCCCCAGCCCACCGCCGATGACGGCGAGAAGTTCCATCCTTGCAACTATTGCAATCTTTTAAGAACTAATAGGTTCACTGATAAACTCCCGGCTATGGTGCATCTTTGCGATCGGGAGCGGTTGTCGTGACGGCTCCGCGGCGGGGTCGGGTCACCCAGCATCGGGTGGCACAGACCGTGGCGGCCGAATTGCGGACCCGGATCCTCAACAGCACCGACGACTACCGTCTGCCGACCCAGGATCAATTGGTCCAGGAGTTCGGCGTCTCCTACCCCTCGATCCGGGAGGCCATCCGGATCCTGGAAACCGAGGGCCTGGTCACCGTGCGTCGCGGGAATGTCGGCGGCGCGGAGGTACACCGGCCCGACGAAACCTCGGCCGCATACCATCTCGGCCTCGCCCTGCAGGGCGGCCGGGTGACACTGCGGGATCTCGCCACCGGTCTGCAGATGCTCGAACCCATGTGCGCCGCGGAATGCGCGCGCCGCGCGGACCGGCTCGAGGCGGTCGTCCCGGCACTCACCGCGAATATCGAGAAGTCCATGAACCTCATCGACGACGGTGTCGCCTTCACCCAGACCGCCCGTGAGTTCCACGATCTGGTGGTGTCGTTCACCCCCAACGCGACTGTCCGATACGTGGTGAGCAGCCTGGTCGCCCTGTGGTCCGCGCAAGAGGAGGCCTGGGCCGAAGCATTGACCGGCCGCGGCGAATACCCGTCACCGGAGCAGGCCCGGGCCGCGGTCCGCACCCATCAGAAGATCGTGGACGATATCGCCTCGGGCCGGGCCTCGGCGGCCGAGCATATGGCGTGCGCCCATCTGGCGGCCACCCAGGCGCTGCTGCTGGACCGGTTCGACGACGGTATCGTCAACGCGTCGTCGACCCTGGCGCAGCAGGCGATCCGCCAGGGCCGGCGCTGACTACAGCCGGGCCGCGCTCGGTATCGCGCGCACCGGCCCGGAATCGAACGCACGGATCATGGCGTCCTGGGTGAACGATGCGATCAGCGTGCCGGCGCCGGTGCTGATCTGACCGCGGATATGGGCGGTGCCCGCCCCCACGAAGGTCGCCTCGTGGTGGTAGCGCAACCAGCCGTCCCAGCGCACCGGATCGTGGAAGGTGATGCCGATCCCCATGGGCGCGGTCGACAGCGTGTGATGGGCCTGCGCGGTACCGAGCCCCGCGTGCGGCCGCAGTGCGGTGGAGATCCCGAGATGACCGGTGAAATGGGCGAGTACGGCGCGCCGGATTTCGTCGGCGGCGGGGACCTCGTCGTAGCGCAGCCACGCGTCGACCACGGGCGGACCCACTTCGTCCGGATCGTTGATATCAGCACAGTCGATGATCCGGACCTCGCGCCCCGGCAACGCCAGACTGCCCTCCGGCCCGGCGGTTTCGGGGCCCGCGACCGGCAGGCCGGCAGCGCGGTCCCGGCGCACGAGATCCGGTTGCGGGGAATCCAGCAGTACCGTGCAACTCGTCCGGACCTTCGCCCCCTGCCGCACGGTCACCGTGGCACTGGCGAAACTCCGGCCGGATCTGATCGGCGTGACGGTGAAGTCCAGCGGGATATCCGGATCGGCGGCCGAGACGAACAGCGCGTGCGCGGTCCGGGCAGTCCGGCCGGGCAGGGCCCGGGTCGCCGCGACGATGCTCTGTCCGAGGATCTGACTGCCGTCCACGACTCGCCTGCTGCCCCCGTCGCTGGCACCGGTGAAATGCGCGGATTCGGCCGGATCCACCCGTACATCGAAGATCTCGGCCATCCGGGCCATCGAGGATTCGGGTATCGCGGCAGGTTCCGGGCCGGCCCGGCCGCTCACGACCGGACCCCCGTGTAGCGGCCGGCGCCGACGGTCACGGTGACAACGCTCTGATCGAAGGCGATGTAGTCCGCGAGGCGGGCGACCGGCGGGTGTGGATTCGGGTAGGTCCAGGCGATCCAGGGCCGTTCGCTGCCGGGCACGGTCCAATAGGACGCTTCACCCTTGAACGGGCAGACAGTGTGCAGGTCCACGGCCTCGAGCTGGGTCAGGTCCACGGAATCGCGCGGAAAGTACACGACCAGACCGTGATCCTGTTCGTCCACCACCAGACACGCATCGCTGCCGGCCAGCTGCCGCGAACCCAGGGTCGCGGTCATCGCGTTGGTGCGGGCGAGCAGGTCCACACGGTAGTCGGGACGCTGCCGGTAACCGGACGGGACGGGTGCTTCGCTCATCACTGCTCCGAATCTCCGCTGCTGCGGGTCACGACCGGATCCGGTACGCCGGGAGCCGATCTCACCGGGGCACCGGCAGATACGGGGTCAGGCCGGGTTCCGGGCGGACCCCGAAGGAACGCAGGGCCATGGCCAGCATCGCGTAGGTGCCCACGGTGAAGACTATGTCCATCAGCTGCTGTTCGTCGAACGTCTCGGCCAGCGTCTGCCAGGTACGGTCGCCGACCGTTCCGGTATCGCGCAGTTCGTCGGCGGCCCGCAACAGCCCCGCCTCCTCCGGCGACCAGCCGGCGGCATCGGGGCCGGCGCCGATCCGCGCGATCTCCTCGCCGGTGAGTCCGGCGTTGCCGCCGAGCACTACGTGCTGGGCCCATTCGTACTCGCTGTCCCAGCGATTCGCGACCCGCAGGATGAGCAGTTCCCGTTGCCGGTCGGTGAGTTTCGTACCGTAGAGGAGATGTCCGTTGAAGGGCAGAAAAGCCGTCGTGAGGGCCGGATAGCGGGCCAGCGTGCCCAGCAGGTTGATCCCGGACTGCGTATTCGCCGGGGCCGGGCCCCCGTGGTGCACCTGGGTCCGGAAGCCGGCGAAGAAGGTCCGCAGTTCCGCCGGCCAGTCCCGCGGGTTCAGCGGGGGTATCCGCTCCATATCCATCTCCTTCTCGGATCACGTCCGCATTCGGGATCCGTATCGACCCACGGTCCCTGGTCCACGTACGGCACGGCGACGGCGCGGTCGATGGCACCGCTTACCACGGCCGTGACCGCGTCCTATGCTCCGGTCGCGTCGGGCGCGTACCCGAGAATGCCCTTGAGTTCCAGGTACTCGTCGAAGCCGGCCGCACCCCATTCGCGCCCGTTTCCGCTCTTCTTGTATCCGCCGAACGGGGCAGCGAAATCGAAACCGCCGTTGATGGCGATCGACCCCGCCCGCAACCGGCGGGCCACGGCCCGTGCCGTATCCAGATCACGGCCGGCCACGAACCCGGACAGGCCGTATTCGGTGTCGTTGGCGATGGCGACGGCGTCATCGATACTGTCGTACCCGATGATCACCAGGACCGGGCCGAAGATCTCCTCCCGGGCGATGGTCATATCGTTGGTGACCTCCGCGAACACCGTCGGTTTGACGTAGAAACCCTTGTCGAGACCGTCGGGCCGGCCGGGGCCGCCGGCGACCACGGTGGCGCCCTCGTCGATACCC
>JABFXT010000663.1 GCA_013361595.1 Nocardia sp.
CTCGCTGCCGGTCACTTTTCCCGAATGCCCGCCGATCCGGATGAACGGACACTGAACCGCGGGACCGTTCGACCGGAGGGGCCGGATGCGCGGAATGTTTGCCGAGTTCGGGGTAGAGTCGCGAGCTCAGCCCTGCGGCCGGATCTCCGGCCGCCATTCCCATCGCGCAGGAACCAGCAGACGCTTGAATATCGACAGCCAGCCCCTATCACCCGCGGCGCCCCGGGACTTCGACGGCCCGCGCGTCTCCCTCTACTCGGACGAATACGCGGCCGATCCGCACCGGATATACCGGGAGATGCGGCAGCGTTTCGGGTCACTGGCCCCGGTGGAGCTGGCGCCGGGGGTACCGGCCACCCTGGTGATCGGGTATCACGCGGCCTTGCAGATCCTCAACGATCCAGAACATTTTCCCGCCGACCCACGCTCCTGGGAACGCAACATTCCCGCGGACTGCCCGATCCGGCCGATGATGGAATGGCGTCCCAACCCGATCCGCAGTGCGGGCAGCGATCACATCCGGTATCGCTCGGCGGCCGCGGCGGCGCTCGGCAAGATCGATCTGCACCGGTTGCACGCCACCGTCGAACAGGTCGCGGTACCGCTGATCAACTCGTTCTGCGAGGTCGGGCATTGCGAGGTGGTCAGCCAATACGCCCTGCCCATCGTGTTCTCCACACTCAACGCGACGCTCGGCTGCTCACCCGAGATCAGCCAGCGCGCGGCCACCGGTATGGCGGCGATGTTCGATACGGTCGACGCCGAGGCGGGCAACCGGATGCTGTCCGAAGCGCTGCTCGAACTGACCCGGATCAAACGCGCCGAACCGGGCGACGATGTCACCAGCCGGTTGGTCGAACATCCGGTGCGTTTGGACGACGAGGAGATGCTGCACCAGCTGGTGACGCTGTACGGGGCGGGAATCGAGCCGCAGCAGAACCTCATCGCGAACACCCTGCTGCTGATGCTGACCGACGAGCGGTTCGCGGCCAATGTGCTGGACGGCAGTCTGTCCACCCGGGATGCCCTGGACGAGGTGCTGTTCAACGATCCGCCGATGGCCAACTACTGCATCAGCTATCCGCGGCAGCCGATTCTGATCGACGGCGTGTGGCTGCCCGCGCACCAGCCGGTGATGATCAGCATGGCCGCCTGCAACAACGATCCGGCGATCCGGACCGGCGATATGACCGACAACCGATCACATCTCGCCTTCGGCACCGGCCCGCACGCCTGCCCGGCCCGGCCGGTCGCGGTGCTGATCGTTCAGGACGCGCTCGACCAGTTGCTGGACGCGCTGCCCGAACTGGAACTGGCTGTCCCCGTCTCGGAACTGCAGTGGCGACCGGGGCCGTTCCACCGGGCGCTGGCGGCCCTTCCGGTCACTTTTCCCAAGAGCCCGCCGATCAGCCCTGCCGGTATCCGGTAGATCGTGCGCGGGTCGCCGTCGCACGATCAGGCGGTCCGTAGGTCGCGCCGCCGGAAACCGTATCCGCCGGCCGCGCAGAGCAGCAGCGCGACCACGAGGGTCAGCAGAACCGGTACGGCGTCGAACTCCTGTGCCGGAACCAGCGGGATATTGTCGAACGGCGACAGGCTCATCAGCCATCCGGGAAATTTCAGGGTCGCGCCGAACATCAGCACCACCACGCAGAACGCCATCGCCGACCAGGCCGCGGAGTCGATCAGCGGTGCGAATCCGAACAGGAACAGGGTGATTCCGCCGAGTACCCAGACCGCCGGAAGATAGGTCATTGCGGCACCGGTCAGGGTGACGGTCTGGGACAGGTCGCCGGTCATGAGGCCGTAGGTGGTTCCCATCCCGAAACCGCTGAGGGCCACCACCACCGCCGAACCGGCCAGCACGATCACCGAATGTCCGGTCATCCAGCGCAGTCGGCCCAGTTCGGTGGACAGCAGCGGTTCGGCGTGCCCGGCGGACTCCTCGGTGCGCAGGCGCAGCGCGGCCGAGATGGTGTAGGCGGCGGAGATGATCGCCAGGATGACCACCGCCATGGCGTAGAACGCGTCGGTCATACTACCCAGGCTCTGGCCGAGCACCTCGTTCAGATCGATATCGCCGAGCAGATCGTCGACATCGTCGCCGATGGTGCCGAACGACAGACCGCCGAGGAACATCCCGATCGCCCAGCCGTACAGCAGGCCGCGCTGGAGCCGCCAGGCCAGCCCGAAGGTGCCGTGCAAGGACGCCGGGGCCCGTGCCGGACCCGGTCGTGGTGGGATCAGCCCCGCGCCGAGATCCCGCCGGTCCAGCACCCACGCCGCGGCGAGTCCGATCACCGCCGCGGCCACCACCGACAGTGCGGCGGGCCACCAGATCTCACCGTCGTAGGGCCGCATCGCCTGTCCCCAGCCCAGCGGCGAAAACCAGGACAGCACCCCGTTGCCGACATCGCCCACGGCGCGCAGCAGATAGGAGACGGCCAGGGTGGTGCCGGTGACCGCGTAACACGCGCGGGTGGTGGCGCCGATCTGTGCCGCGAGCAGGGCGATCGAACCGAAAACCCAGCCGGCGCAGGTCGCTCCCAGACCCAGCGCCACCGATCCGGCCACCGGGAGCCCGTAGCCGATCAGGCTGACGGCGATCGCCGCTCCGAGCACGATATTCGCGCCCACCGTGACCAGTGCCGCCGCGGTCGCCGGTGCGAAGCGGCCCACCACGCCGGACCGGATGAGCTCGTCGCGCCCCGACTCCTCGTTCGCGCGGGTGTGCCGGCCGATGAGGAACATGCTCATCAGTCCGGCCACCACCATGCCGAACGCACTGGACTGGAACGCGACCTGACCCGCCACCGTGTCCAGGACCCGCGGCGGCCCGGCCATGGCGATCATGGCGGCATTACCCGACATACTCCGGGCGAGCGCGTCCAGATCGGCCTCGTCCGGGTAGGCCGCGTCCAGTGCGACGGCCTGTGACCAGTAGACCAGGGTGCCGCCCACGATCCAGGCGATCAACGAGAAGCGTTCGCGCCGCAGCGCGAACCGGGTGAGGACACCGGTGCCGGTGAGAGTGCCCGGGGCCCGGACGGCGCGCCGGGTGGTCACGATTCCGGCACCCCCGCGGCCGCGAGTTCGTCACCGTAGTGCCGGAGGAACAGTTCCTCCAGGGTCGGCGGCTGACTGGTGAGCGTGCGAATACCGAAGAAGGTGAGCCGTTCCATGGCCGCGCCGAGTTCGACCGTATCGACCTGGAACCGGATGCGGGTGCCGTCGGCCACCAGATCGTGTACCCCGCGCCTCTCCTCGAATCCGGTGACCGGGCGTTGGGTTTCGGCCTCGATCGAGGTCCGGGTGAGATGCCGCAGGTCGGCCAGCGTACCGGATTCGACGGCCCGCCCCTGCCGGATGATGGTGACCCGGTCACACAGCGCCTCGACCTGCGCCAGAATATGACTGGACAGCAGCACCGTACGTCCGGCACGGCGTATCTCCTCCACGTATTCCTGGAAAACCGCCTCCATCAACGGATCCAGCCCGGAGGTGGGTTCGTCCAGCAGCAGGAGTTCGACATCGGAGGCCAGCGCCGCGACCAGGGCGACCTTCTGCCGATTGCCCTTCGAGTAGGTGCGGCCCTTCTTCGTGGGATCCAGGTCGAACCGTTCCAGCAGATCCCGGCGCCGGTTCTCGTCGAGCCCGCCCCGTAGCCGCCCGAGCAGGTCGATCACCTCACCGCCGGTGAGATTCGGCCACAGGTTCACATCCCCGGGAACATAGGCCAGCCGGCGGTGCAGCCGCGCGGCGCCGGACCAGGGATCGCCGTCGAGCAGCCGGACCGTACCCCCGTCGGACCGCAACAGTCCGAGCAGGATCCGGATGGTGGTGGATTTACCGGCGCCGTTGGGACCCAGGAATCCGTGTACTTCGCCGGAGGCCACCCGCAGATCGAGCCCGTCGAGTGCGCGAGTGCGGCCGAATGTCTTCTGCAGACCGGAGATATCGATCGCGGCAGTCATGCCGGCACAGTATTCCGTCCGGGATCGATCCGCGGCGTTTCCCGCGCCGTCGGGCGCGGCCGGGTCAGGCGGCCCGGTGCAACTCCAGGAAATCGCCGACGGTGCGTCGCGGGGTGGGCGGTTGCGCCGCGGAGGTGGGTGCGGTGCCCACCCGGACCACCACCTGCGGTGCCGCGGGCTCGCGTAGCAGGTTCGCGATGGTGCGCCGGCTCACCGGGACTTCGGTGATATGGCTCAGCGGGCAGGTGGCCAGCCCGGCGGCCGTACATTCCAGCAGTACGGCCGACAGCGCTTCACCGGCCCGCAGCCAGTCCAGGGGGCTGTCGGCGGCGGAACCGATCACCAGCAGGCGGGAGGAGTCGGTCAGCTCGCCGCGCCGCAGCGACGGCGGTGCGGCGGGGAAGGCGCGACCCACGCCGACCTGCGCCAGTTCGGCGGCCGAGACCAGTGCGGAGATCGGCACGCCGTCGGCGGGGGAGTCGTTCCCGGCCCACCAGTGCAGTTCGTTCAGATACTGCGGATCGTATTCGCGCAGGGCCGCCGACTGGGCGGACGCGGCGGCCAGGCGCAGCCGGGCGGAATCGTCCAGTACCTCGAGGGTGCCGCCGCGCTCGGCGGCCGTGGTGTGCAGTCCGGGCGCGACGCGTTCCCAGTCGCGCGGCGGCAACATCGGCAGCCGATCGGTGTAGCGCCGTTCGACGGCGGCCGCCAGGGTCCGGACCGGATCGGGCACCTCGGGGGCCGGAGTGAAGGCGACCGTCGCGAGATGGTCGGCAGCGGTATCCGGCAGCCGGGTCACTTCGGTATCCCAGCCCGCGGCCGCGAAGGCGGTCCGTACGTGGTCCAGCATGGCTCCACAGCTGATGATCAGCTGCCGGCCCTGCGGATCGGCCGAGAACAGCTGTCGGCTGGTGTCCCGGTGCAGCTGTAACCGGTGGCCGTCGAACACCCAACGCCACGGCTGGGTGTTGTGTACCGAGGGAGCCCGCCGGGCGAGCGAGAGAGCGGCCTGCACTGTCGGATGGTCGGGCACCCGAGCCGTACCGATGGCGTCCATCTCCCGAGTCTGCTCCTCGCGATCGCCCCGGACCACCTCGTCGGCGGATTCGCGCCGAATCGTGCCGCTCAGGGCATGGGGCCGATACCGGTGATCAAGGTCCGATCACCGATTCGCATCGTCGTGACGAGTTGCGGGTTGTATCCCAGCGGTGCCGAACCGGGCCGGTACTCGGTGACGGCGACGGTGTACTGGCCGACGAACGCTCCGGGGGTGATCCGGACACAGTGGGTGGTGCCGGCCGGAATGCCGTCGATACCGCGCTGGATATCGGCCGCCGGGGGCACGGCGGCGTCCGCCGCGACCAGGGCACGGGCCTGTTCCCCGGACCGGGCGACGTAGTAGGCGTGCTGGAACCCGAAGATCGCTTCCGGCCCGGAATCGGTGCCGCCCGCGCCGTTGCCCTGCACGCTGTTGCCGACCCGCTCCGCCGCGCAGTGCGGATCGGCACCGGCCGCGCTGGGCACGGTGGCGCTGGGCGCGGTCGCGGCGGGCGAACGTGTTTCCTCGCCGCCCACGACCGCGAACTGCACATACGCGGCCGCGCCGAGGGCCGCGGCACCGGCCACCCCGAGCAGTACCGGTA
>JABFXT010000790.1 GCA_013361595.1 Nocardia sp.
GGACGAACTCGCGGTACTGCGGGCGGTCCTCGATGCCGCGGACGTGGTGTCGGCGCAGACATCCAGCTCGGATGTGGACACCGCGACCCCCCGCCCCGATATCGTGCGCGTGGCCCTCGCCCGGGCCGGCCCCGAGGCCGCCGCGGCGGTCTTCGTCGGTGACACGGTCTGGGACGCCGAAGCCGCCCGGCGGGCCGGAGTCCGTTTCATCGGTGTCCGGTCCGGCGGGATCGCCGCCGCGCCCTTGTACGACGCGGGGGCGGTCGCGGTGTACGACGATCCGGCCGATCTGCTCTCGCGATTCGACAGCAGCCCGATCGCCCGATCGGACACGCCATCCGACAGGCGCTGAGCAGCGCGGAGCAGCGACCGGAGCCGGATCACCCCCGGGCAGGAGCCGTCTAGGCTCGACCCATGCCTTCCCGAGCCCCCACCGTCGAACGGCTGCGCCCGTTCGCCGCCACGATCTTCGCCGAGATGACCGAACTCGCCATCCGGCACGAGGCCGTCAACCTGGGGCAGGGTTTTCCGGACAGCGACGGACCCGCGGGCATGCTTGAGGTGGCGCGCGACGCGATCGCCGACGGTCTCAACCAGTACCCGCCCGGCCGCGGTATGCCGGTGCTGCGCGCGGCGATCGCCGCGGACCGCGGCCGCCGCTACGGCACCGATTACGATCCGGCCACCGAGGTGCTGGTGACGGTCGGGGCCACCGAGGCCGTCAGTGCCGCGGTCCTCGGGCTGGTGGAGCCGGGCGCCGAGGTCGTTCTGATCGAGCCGTACTACGACTCCTACCCCGCGGCGGTGGCCCTGGCCGGGGCGCGCCGGCGCACCGCCCGGCTGGTCGCCGACGGCGATCGTTTCGTCCTCGACCACGACAGTTTGCGTGCCGCGATCACCCCGGCCACCCGCATGCTGATCCTGAACTCCCCGCACAACCCCACCGGAACCGTGCTGGACCGCGCCGATCTGGCGGCGATCGCCGAGATCGCGTGCGAACACGACCTGGTGGTGCTGGCCGACGAGGTGTACGAGCATCTCGTCTACGACGACGCCGAACATCTGAGCATCGCCACCTTCCCCGGAATGGCCGAGCGGACCCTCGTGGTGTCGAGCGCCGCGAAGACATTCAGTGTCACCGGCTGGAAAATCGGCTGGATCTGCGGCGCCGCGCCCCTGATCGAGGCGGTGCTCGCCGCCAAACAGTTCCTGACCTTCGTCGGCGGCGGCCCGTTCCAGCCCGCGGTCGCGTATGCGCTGACTCATGAACTCGACTGGGTGGCCGGGCTCCGCGACACCCTGTCCGGACAACGGTTGCGGTTGTCCACCGCCCTCACCGATACCGGTTTCCGGGTGCATCCGAGCGCGGGTAGCTATTTCGTCTGCGCCGATATCCGCCCGCTGGGCGAACAGGACGGAATGCGGTTCTGCCGGGAACTGCCCGGACGCCTCGGCGTCGCCGCCGTCCCGGTCAGCGTGTTCACCGATGACCCGGACCCGTGGCGCCATCTCGTCCGGTTCACCTTCTGCAAACGACGGCAGACGCTGGACGAGGGCGTGCGCCGGCTGCGATCGGTGCGCGCGGTCCGGCCGGACTGTGGGCAGTCACCCGCACCGTGACCGCTCAGCGCGGCGCCTGCAACATCCGCCCGGCCGCGTCGACCGCGGGGCCGGAACTACCCGCGTCGGCGACGAACACCGCGAACGCCAGATCGTCCTGGATCCCGATGAACCAGCCGTGCGCTTTGCTGTTGTCACCGTATTCGGCGGTACCGGTTTTGCCCAGCAGGCCCGGGAGGCCGGCGAGCTGGGTGGCGGTCCCCGCGGTGACGGTTTCCCGCATCATGGTTCGCAGATCGTCGGTGACCGCGGCGGGCAGGGGCGCCGGTGTCCGGTCGGGCTCGCCCGGAGCTCCGGTCACCATCAGCGGCGCCGGCGTGGACCCGTGCGCGACGGACGCGGCGACCAGCGCCATCCCGAACGGCGAGGCCGTGACCTGCCCCTGGCCGATACTGGCTTCCACTCGCTCCGCGGGAGTCTGCGCCACCGGCACAGTTCCCGTCACGGTGGTCAGTCCCGGGGTCACGTAGTCCACGCCGAGCCCCAGCCGTTCGGCGGTGCTGCGCAGCGCGTCCGGGGGCAGTTGGACCGCGAGCCCGGCCATGGTGGTGTTGCAGGAGTGGGCGAAGGCGGTGTGCAGCGGTACCCGGCCGAGATCGAAACTGTCGTCGTTGGGAATGCGACGACCCTCGATATCGGCGACGCCCGGGCAGGGCAGCACCGTATCGGGGGTGGCACGCCCCGCGTCCAGCACGGCCGCGGCGGTGACCGTCTTGAATGTCGAACCCGGCGGATACAGCCCGGTGAGAGCGATCGGCCCGTCGGCATCGGCCGCGGCGTTCTGCCCGACCGCGAGAACCGCACCGGTGGAGGGCCGCACGGCGACGATCGCCGCGGCCGTGCCGATCGGATCCAGAGCGGCCTCCGCCGCGCGCTGCAATCCGACATCGATGGTGGACCGGATATCGGCGGTGGGGCGCGGGTCCGCGCCGGCGATCCGCGTGGTGCCGTCGGCTGTCCGGGCGCTCACCGCCCAGCCCGCCGCATCGTCGGCCTGCTGCTGCCAGAGTTCGCTCAATCCGGACAGGGTCGGGGCCGACATCGCTTTGTCGGTGGTCAGCAGCCGCGTCTGCGGGGCCAGGGTCACTCCGCGTAACGCGGTCAGCGCGTCCCGGATCGGCGCGATATCGGCTTCGCGCAGGCTGATCGCCGTCACCGGTTTGCCCTGCGCGGCGGACAGTTCGGCATCCAGCGAGGCCGCGGTGATCCCGGGCGCGAGCGGGCCGAGCAGACCCGCCGCGCCGCCGGTGTCGGCGCCCGGCGCCAACTGCACCAGCGTCACCACCTGTTCGGTCATGAGTTCGCCACCCGCGGCGTCGAGCACCCGGGCCGGCTGCGGATAGACCGGCGTATAGGTCAGTGGCCCTTTGTCGAGGCCCGGTGCGATCGTGGCCGGATTCCAGTGCACCTTCCAGCCGTCGTCGGTCTCCCCGGCGGTCCCGGTGGTGGTGTACTTCCATTCCGCGCGCCCCTCGGGGCCGAATTTCCAGGTCGCCTCGAGGGTGAAGGTGTCGTCTCGTACCCCGGCCACGTCGTAGTGCACTTCCTTGCCGAGGCCGTCGTAGAGCGTGGTGAGAGTATCGCCTGCCGCCGCCGGGTCGTCGGTGACCGCGGCGGCAGCGCCGATATCGTCGTTGTTCAGGGCTTCGGCGAAATGGTCGGCGACAGTATCCGGCTCGGGCGGCTCAGCGGAGCAACCGGCCAGCGTCAGACCGAGGGCGGTCAGGAGGACGACGAGTTTCCGATCGGTGCGCACCGCCTCGACTGTATCGACCGCGACGGCCGCGGGGGCGGACAGCCGCGGTTCTCGTGTCGCGCGGCCGCCGGCGGACCGGCGGATACCCGCCCTCGGACTATTCGGTTGCCCCGGATATCCGGTAACGACATTATTTTCGGGTGAGTACCGCATACCCACCGGCCCTGTCCCCCGGGATCGTTCCACCGCAACGGTTCGATCTCGGCGATCTGGTGGTGCGGCGCTGGGAAACCGGAGATATCACAGCCCAGCTCGAGGCGATCAATGCCTCGTTCGAACACCTGCACCCCTGGATGGCGTGGTTACCCGCACCGCGTACGGCCGACGAACAGCGCGCCTACAACGATGTCGCCAGTACGAACTGGCCGCCACCGGACGGGCATTTCGGGTACGGGATCTTCGATTCCGACGGTGTGCTGCTCGGTGCCGCCGGACTGCACGATCAGGTGGGCCCGGCGACCCTCGAAATCGGATACTGGTGCCATATCGCCCATACCGGCCGCGGTGTGATCACCCGCGCCGCCGCCGCGCTCACCGAGGTGGCGCTGCGACTTCCGGGTATCGAACAGGTGCAGATCCGCTGCGACGCGGCCAACGAACGCAGTGCCGCCGTGGCTCGTCGCCTGGGCTACCGGCTGGAACGAATCGTGGCGCGCGCGCCGAGCACACCGGCCGAGTCCGGGCACGGGCTGGTATTCGTCACGAGACGCCGATCCGGGCGCCCGTCCGCGGGCGGCGGCTAGACCGTCGGAATGCGGGCGAAGAGCTCACGAAGTTCGCGATAGTGACGTTCCGCGCCGGCCTCCTGGTACGCGGCCGTATCCGCCATCGTGTAACCGTGCACCGCATCCGGATACACCGCGGTGCGGTAGTCGATTCCGGCGGCCCGGAGGGCGGAATCGAACGCGGCGATCTGTTCCGGGGTGTTGGACGCGTCGTTGTCGGCGTGGCCCGCCAGCACCGCCGCCCGGATCCCGGGTACCTCGAGGTGGGGGCTGTCGGGAGTGTCGAGGACGATCCCACCGGTGTGGAACAGGCCGATCGCGGCGACCTCGCCGGGCCGGTGCGCGGCGAGTCGCAGCGCGGCGCGGCCACCGAAGCAGTAGCCGGTCACCCCCACGGTCCGCCCGGCGACGCCGGGCAGACCGTGCAGCGTCGCCAGCCAGATCTCGCCGTCCGCGCGCACGACCTCGGGTGTCAACCGGTCGACTCGATCCATGACCCCGGAGGCAAAGAAGGCCTTCCGGCTGTCCGGATCGTTGAGATCACCGGCGGGTGCCAGATCGGCGGCCCGCCCGTCGCGCCAGAAAACATTGGGCGCCAGCACCACATGACCCCAGGACGCGATCCGGTCCGCGATGCGTTCGATCTGGGGTCGCAGACCGATCGCATCCTGGTAGAGCAGAACACCCGAGCCGGCGGCGCCCGCCACATACGCTTCCGCGGAGCCACCCGGCATCGCGATCTCGATCATGGTCACGATCGTGACCCTACCCAACGCCTCCCGCCCGGGGCGTGGGCGGCGGTCACCCCGAAGACCGCGGATCAGCCCGCTGTTCCCCGCGCTGCCCCGAGCAACAACCACACCGCGTACTCGATGACCTGGTCGAGGATCTGGGCCGGGTCGCCCTCGAACACCCGGAACTCCGTCGTCACCGCATCCTCGGCGGCGACCGCGAACCACACCGAACCCGGCGCTTGGCCGTCCTGCGGATCGGGACCACCCGCGCCGGTCACCCCGACCGCCAAGGTCGCCTCGAACAGAGTGCGGACCCCCTCGGCCATCGCACGCGCCGCCGCCGCACTGACCACCGGTCCTTCGGGAACACCGAGAACACGGTGTTTCACGGCGCGGCTGTAGGCCACCACACCACCGCGGAACCACTCACCGGAGTTGCTCGCCGCACCCAATGTCGCGGCGATCTGGCCCGAAGTCAGCGATTCCGCGACCGCCACCCGGATTCCGGTGCGGTCGGCCGCGGCGGCCAGTTCCTCGGCGTGATCCCGGGCTCGCCCTGGTACAGACGGCACGAGGACTCCTTCCGACTCGGTTCCCTGTCGATATCCTGGTGCCATCGTCGGTGCCCGGCCCGAAGATCACGGCGGCAGCGTTCACCTCGATGCGATCGCTCGGGTCGGCGCACCACTTCATACGGCACCCCCGGTGCAGAATACGACCATGTCGACAGAGTCGGTATCGGTTCGGGCGCGGGCGCGGTGGGAACGCGGCGAATCACGT
>JABFXT010000374.1 GCA_013361595.1 Nocardia sp.
GGCGCGATTCCCGGCTGGGGCGCGGACTGTGGCGGCAGCGCCGGCGGCGTCTCGGGCCGGCCGGGTTTCGCGGTCGTCACCGGCGCGGCGGTGTCCACGGGAGTCCGCGCGACCGATTCCGCGGCCCGTACCGCACGTTCGACCGCCGGATCGGTACTGGTATCGAACCAGTCGGCCACCTCGTCGGAATCGTCGTCCGGTTTTCCGGGGACCTCCGCATCGGCGGGCGGCTCGTACCGGAACACCCCGTCTTCGCCCTGGGTCGCGAAATTCTTCGCGAAACCCTCCAGCGCCTTGCCGAAATCACTGGGTACCAGCCACACCTTGTTCGCGTCTCCGCGCGCCACCATGGGCAGGGTCTGCATGTACTGGTAAGCCAGCAGTTCAGGGGTCGGCTTACCGGATTTGATCGCGGCGAACACCTTCTCGATGGCCTTGGCCTGCCCCTGCGCCTGCAGATAGGAGGCGGCCCGTTCACCCTGGGCACGCAGGATCCGGCTCTGCCGCTCGCCCTCCGCCGACAGGATCGCGGACTGTTTCGCACCCTCCGCCGAGAGGATCTGCGCCTGTTTGGCGCCCTCGGCCGTTTTGATCTGCGATTCGCGGGTGCCCTCGGCGGTGAGGATCATGGCCCGCTTCTCGCGATCGGCCTTCATCTGCTTCTCCATCGATTCCTGGATCGACGGCGGCGGATCGATGGATTTGAGCTCCACCCGCGCCACCCGCAGCCCCCAGCGGCCGGTGGCTTCGTCGAGTACGCCGCGCAACTGGTTGTTGATCTGGTCGCGGGAGGTGAGCGTCTCCTCGAGAGTCATTCCACCGACCACATTGCGCAGGGTGGTGACGGTGAGCTGCTCGACCGCGGCGATGTAGTTGGAGATCTCGTAGACCGCCGACTGCGGCTGCATGACCTGGAAGTACACCACCGAGTCGATCTGCAGGGTCAGATTGTCCTGGGTGATCACCGGCTGGGGCGGGAAGGAGACCACCCGTTCGCGGAGATCGACCTTGGCGCGGATCCGGTCGACGAACGGGACCAGGAAGGTCAACTGTCCCGATACGGTCCGGGAGTACCGGCCCAGCCGTTCGATCACCGCGGCCTCGGCCTGCGGTACCAGCGCGATCGATTTGAACACCACCACCGCCACCAGCAGTACCAGTGCCAGGACGATTATCAGTGCAGCCATTACGGCCCTTTCCAGACGACGGCGGTCGCGCCGTCGATCTTCATCACGTACACGGTCGCGCCCTCCGGGTACTCCTCACCCGGGTCCAGGGCACGCGCGGTCCACACCTCACCGCCCAGTTTCACCAGACCGCCGTGCTCACCCACCGGTTCCAGCACTCGTGCGGTCTTACCGGGGAGCGCGTCGGCGTTGGTCAGGGTGGGCGGTGGAGTCCCGAAGCGGCGCAACAGAACAGGGCGCACGCCCAGCATCAGGACCACCGCCGACACCGCGAACACCACCGCGTCCACGACCGGAGTGGTCTCGGCGAGGAAACTCACTCCGGCGGTGAGAAGCGCGGCGGAACCGAGCATCAGCAGGGTCAGTTCACCCACGAACATCTCGGCTGCCGCCAGCAGGATGCCGGCGACCAACCAGACAATTGCGGCCACACAGCCCACCTTAGTGCGATACCGCACATCCCGGGGGCGGACGGGCGACACCCCGCCACCGGACGAGCGGCGGAAGTGCGAAGTGCGCTACGTTCGGCCCGGTGAGCGATCGATACGGCGATATCTTCTCCGGCCACCCGCACACCGCCCGGCGCACCGTCCCGCGGGTGGACGCCGATCCCGAACTCGTGGTCGAGGACGCCGCGAGCGGGTTCTGCGGCGCCGTGGTCGGATTCGACCGGAGCTACGACGGTGATTTCGTGAAGCTCGAGGACGCGGGCGGCGCGGTCCGCCTGTTCGCCCTCCGCGAGGCGGCGTTCCTGATCGACGGCCGGCCGGTCACCCTGGTGCGGCCGCGGCCGGCGGGCGCCACCCGGCCCACCCGGTCCGCGTCGGGATCCACCCGAGTCGAGGGCCTGCGCGCGAAAGTCGCGGCACCCAGCCGGATCTGGGTGGAAGGTGTACACGACGCCGCGCTGGTGGAGCGGGTCTGGGGCCACGATCTCCGAGTCGAGGGGGTAGTGGTCGAACATCTCGAGGGACTCGACAACCTCGCCGCCCGGCTCACCGATTTCGACCCCGGCCCGGGCAAGAAGGTAGGCGTACTGGTCGATCATCTGGTCACCGGTTCCAAGGAGACCCAGCTCACCACCGGACTCGGCCCATATGTGCTGGTCACCGGACATCCGTATATCGATGTCTGGCAGGCGGTGAAACCGGCGGTCCTGGGCATTCCGGAGTGGCCGCGGGTACCGCGCGGCGAGGACTGGAAGACCGGAGTCTGTGAGCGGCTCGGCTGGGGCACCCCGCAGGAGGGGTGGCGCCGGGTGTACTCGGCGGTGAACTCGTTCCGCGATCTGGAGGCTCCGCTCCTCGGCGCGGTGGAACGCCTGATCGACTTCGTGACCGAGCCGGGCGAACCATTCTAACCGCCGGAAACGGCGTGCGCAGAGGCTGCCCGCCGGTTGCCGACACCCTTTATGCTCGATGATTATGTGCTCTCACAGTGCCACCCTCACGCTGTGGGCCGGATCGTGGCTCGCGGGTAGCAGCGCGCCCGACGACGTACTCGAGGCGCTGCACGCCTGGGCGCCGCGTCACACCCTCGCGGCCGGAGACCCGGTCACCGGTGGCCGCACCGATCTGCCGTGGTCGGCGCACGCCGAACCGGGCAGCACCGGAGTCATGCCGTTGCTCAAGCTGATTCGTGAGGAGCTGGCCGTCCCCGGCGCGGAACTGCGCCTGGTGCTGCCGGTGCCCGGTGATGTCCGCGGCCTGCCCACCGGCACCGCGTTCGCCGCCGACGCGGTGGAGTCCGGTGAGGGAATCCTGCTGGGCGTTCCGGGTGCGGAAGGTACCGGGCTCATCCCCACCGAGGTGGACGAGAACACCCTGCAGTGGACCGTCTACAGCGTGCCGATGCCACGCTCCGCCGGGCCCGATATGTCGCTCGGGGAAGCCGAATACGCGATGCGCGAAGCGGTACGGGACGCGGCCGACGCGCTCATGCGCCTGCACACCACAGGCCTCGGTGGCGGGGACGCCGACCCACGCGAACTCATCGAGGCCGAACTCGCCGACTACTCGCGACACACCTACCCTGAGTATGTCCCGTTGCGCGCCAAGCGAATTCTCGATTCGGCCGACCATGTGGCGGCGATCCTCACGGTCGCCCAGCGCGAACCGGCCTCCGCACCGACCTCGGCCAGCGCCGCCACCGCACACGAGACCCTGCTGCGCCCCCTGTGGGACGCCATCCGCGCGGCTCGGCTCGTCGCGGTACACACCGCCGCGCCGCAATCGCGCTGACCCGTGCCGGAGACGGCCGGCGGAACCGGGCGCGTAGCGCTCCGCCGAGCCGGCAGCCGAGGCCGGACGGCGCCTTCCCCACCGGATCCGTCCCTCGGCCGCCGGTTTCGCGGCCGAGGGAACGGCGGGATTCAACGCGTGGCGATGATCGCCGAGCCGTGCCCGAAGAGCCCCTGGTTGACAGCGATGCCGGCGCGGGCGTTCGCCACCTGGCGGTCGTCGGCCCGGCCACGCAATTGCCAGGTGAGCTCGCAGACCTGGGCGATCGCCTGCGCGGGGATCGCCTCACCGAAGCAGGCCAGCCCGCCGCTGGGATTCACCGGCACGCGCCCGCCCAGGGTGGTGGCACCGCTGCGCAGCAGTTCCTCGGCGCCGCCGGTCTCGCAGAGGCCGATGTCCTCGTACCAGTCCAGTTCCAGCGCGGTGGACAGGTCGTAGACCTCCGCGAAGGACAGGTCGGCGGGCCCGAGTCCGGCTTCCTCGTACGCGGCCCGTGCGATCGCGGAACGGAACGTATGTGGCGGTGGTTCGACCGCCACGGCCGAGTCCGTCGCGAAATCCGGCAGGTCGAGGACGGTTTTCGGGAACGTGGGCGTCACAGTGGAGAGCGCCCGGATCCGGACCGGGTCGCCGATGCCGTGGCGCCGGGCGTACTCCACCGAGGTCAGCACCAGTGCCGCGCCGCCGTCACTGGTCGCGCAGATATCGAGCAGCCGCAGCGGGTCCGCGACAACGGCCGAGGCCGCGACTTCCTCGGCCGAGACCTCTTTGCGGTAGCGGGCGTACGGATTGTTCAGTCCGTGCCTGGCGTTCTTCACCTTGACCGCGGCGAAGTCTTCGAGCGTGGCGCCGTGCAACGCCATCCGGCGGCGGGCGTAGAGCGCGAAATAGATCGGATTCGTGGCGCCGAGCAGGTGGAAGCGCAACCAGTCCGGATCGTCGCGGCGTTCCCCGCCGACCGGCTGGAAGAAGCCCTTGGGAGCGGCGTCCGCGCCGATCACCAGCGCCACATCGGTCAATCCGGCCAGGATCTGGGCGCGGGCGTTGGCGATGGCCTGCGCGCCCGAGGCGCAGGCGGCGTAGCTGCTCGAGATCCGCGCACCCGACCAGCCCAGTGCCTGGGCGAAAGTCGCACCGGAGACGAAGCCGGGGTAGCCGTTGCGGATCGTGTCCGCACCGGCGATATACCCGACGTCGCGATGGTCCACACCGGCGTCCGCCAGGGCCGCGCGGGCCGCGACCAGCCCGTATTCGACGAAATTACGACCCCATTTGCCCCACTGGTGCATGCCCGCACCGAGGACTGCGATATCGCGATCATTCCTGTCGGTCATCGACCGGCCTCCACATCCACACCGTGTGATCGGCTTCCTCGTCCGTGTACAGCACGCCGACGGCAAGCTCCACCGGCATCCCGACGGCCAGATCGTCGACCGTGAGGCCGCGCACGACCTGGCCGAGAATCACCATCTGCTCGACCTCGAGTTCCACCGCCGCGACGACATAGGGCTCGAACGGATCAGGTGAGACATAGGGCGGGGGTGGTTTGTAGCGGGCATCCGCGTACGACCAGATCCGGCCCCGGGTGGAGAACAGGTATTCGGACAGTTCCGAACCGTCTTTGGGACTTGCACACTGCGGATTGCGACAGGCCAGTGTGTTCCGCGGGAAATACGGTGTGCCGCACACGTCGCAGCGGCTCCCCACCAGACGCGGCGTGCCGTCGTCCGTGGTGAACCAGTCCGGCACCGCAGGGCGTTGTTCCTTCTGCACAGCCCCGACACTATAGGAACACGTTCTATTTCGGGACAGGAACACGTTCCAATTTCGAGCCGGATTCACCTCCGCCGAGGTCACGGCGGAGGTACGGTGAACCACGATGGGTAGCAGAGCCGTCGACCCGCAGTCGATCCGAAATGTCACGGTCGTCGGGGACCCCGCCGAGACGACGCGGGTCGTCCGGCGCCTGCTCCGCCCCGGAGCCGGGCCGGCCACCACAGTCCATCGGATGCCGGGCCACCGCGATCACATGATTCGTATCGCCGAGTTGTCGAGCCACATACCCCTCGCCGATCTGGAACGTTCGATCCGGGTGGCCGACGGGCTGATCGTGATCCTGGATCCGGTCGCGCGAATCGCCTCGCGACTCGAGACGATCCTGCGGGT
>JABFXT010000200.1 GCA_013361595.1 Nocardia sp.
GTCCGGCGGCACCCCCGGTAGGCCCGAGTCGTTCGCACACCATCCGCTCGTGGTCCGTATTCGGCCTCTTGGTCCTGGTCCTCGCCGGCTCGGTCGCGGCGATCTTCATGCCGCTGAAACCCCAGGCGATCGGCTGCGCCGCGCTGGTGATGATGCTGGCGCTGCTGCTACTGCGGATGCCGGTCGCCATGACGATGATCATCCCGTCCTTCGCGGGCCTCTACGCACTGCGCGGCGAGAAGACGGTGGTGAGTGCGCTGTCCTCGCTGCCCTACGACCAGGTCGCGAGCTGGACCCTCAGTGTCGTGCCCATGTTCGTGCTCATGGGCCTGCTCATGTGGCGATCGGGCCTGACCGCCAACCTGTACACGGTGGCCCGGCACTGGCTGGGCTGGTTGCCCGGCGGACTCGCCGTGGGTACCAATGTGGCGGGCGCCGGTCTGTCGACCGTCAGCGGATCGACGACCGGTACGGCCTACGCGCTCGGGCGTATCGGTATTCCGGAGATGCTCAAGGCCGGTTACGACCGGAGGCTGGCGGTCGGCGCGGTGATCGTGGCCGGTCTGCCGGGGCAGCTGATCCCGCCCAGCATTCTGCTGGTGCTCTACGCGGGGATCGCCGAGGTCCCGGTCGGCAAGCAGCTGCTGGCCGGAATCGGCCCGGGCATTCTGGTGGCGGTGCTGTTCACCTGCGCGATCGTGGGATTCGCGATCTTCGGGAAGGATCTGGCCGGCCCGAACCGCGGCCGGAGCGTGGAAACCGTCTCCTGGAAAGAGAAGTTCACCAGCCTGGGCCAGGTCTGGCCGGTTCCGGTGCTGATGTTCGTGATCGTGGGCGGGATGCTGTCGGGTATCTTCACCGCCACCGAGGCGGGTGCCGCGGCGGCGCTGTGTTCGGTGGGTGTGGTGCTGCTGTGGAAGCGCAAGTCCGGTGGGGCGTTCCGGGCCCTCGCGGACGGCGCGGTCGCCACCGTGTCGACGGTGGGTGCGGTATTCCTGCTCCTCGTCGGTGTCGAGGCGCTGTCGCGCATGATGACACTGAGCGGTATCAGCAACGGATTCGCCGATCTGATCGCGGGAATGGATCTGGGCCGGGTCGAATTCCTGCTGCTGATGGTGGTGGTCTACCTGTTGCTCGGGGCGTTCATGGAACCCTTGCCGATGATGGTGCTCACCATTCCGATCCTGATTCCGACGCTGGAAGCCCTCGATATCTCGCTGCTGTGGTTCGGCGCCTTCACCGTGTTCATGGGTGAACTGGCGATCCTGTCGCCGCCGGTGGGTGTGCTCGCGATGGTCATCCACTCCATCGCCAAGGATCCGGAGGTCAACCTGGGCCGCAATATCCCGCTGAAGGATGTGTTCGTCGCCTCCCTGTGGTTCCTCCCGATGGCGATCGTGGTGGTACTGATCCTGATCTTCTTCCCGGAGATCGCGACCTTCCTGCCGGATCGGTCCAGCGCCGGCTGATCAGAGCAGCGAACGCGACGGCCGGAGCGGCACCCGCTCCGGCCGTCGCGCTGTTCACGGACTGTCGGTGTCGCTCCGGGTGCCCCGGCCGTATGCCGGGGCCCGCCTCGTCGGAGCGTGTTCGGACCCGGCCCGCCCGGGCGCGGCGACGCCGGCCGGTCTAGCTGCCCAGCACCCCTGCGTCGGTGAGCGCGGCGATCTCGGCGTCGTCCAGGGACAGCACCTCGCGCAGCACCTCGCGACCGTCGGCGCCGAGTGCGGCCGCGGGGCCGGTTCGCAGATGGGCACCGTCGAACGAGGCCGGCCCGGCCGCGGCGAGATATTCGCCGATCCGCGGCTGGATAAGGGGCGCGAAGAGCGGATTGGTTTCCAGATCGCCGGAGCCGACCGCCTGCTCGAAGGTCCGGTACCGCTCGTACAGGACCGAGGTCGTGGCCAGGGCGCGGCCGACTTCGGCGGCCTCGTGGGTACGGAACCAGCGGGCGAACAGCGCGGTGAGTACCTCGCGGTGTTCGAAACGGTCGCTCTCCCGGCCGAAATCGGCGCCCAGCGCGGATTCGAGTGCGGCGATCGGCCCGTCGGTTCCGGTGACGGCCGTCAGATCGCGGAAATGCCGGGTCGTCAGGGCGACGACCATGAAGCGTGCACCGTCGGCGGTGGTGAAATCGGTGCCGTAGGTGCCGTAGACGGCGTTCCCTGTACCGGCGCGCCCGGCCCCGTTGACCTGTACCTCGGTGAGATAGCCCAGTGCCCCCGCGGTCGCGAGCGCCACATCCTCGAGCGGTAGGACGATCCGCGCGCCCGTGCCGGTCGACGCCCGGCGATGTACTGCCGCCGTGACCGCGAGCGCGGCGTGCAGGCCCGCGGCGACATCCCAGGCGGGCAGTACGTGGTTCACTACGCCGGCATTGTCGAGCGGCCCGGTGATCTGCGGAAAACCGAGGGCGGCGTTGACCGTGTAGTCCACCGCCGGCCGGCCGTCGTACCGGCCGAGCAGTTCCAGGGTGATGACATCGGGGCGCCCGGCGGCGAGGGTCTCGTGGCTCATCCAGCGGCGGCCGCCCGCATTGGTCACCAGGACGCCGCCGCCGGCGCCGGGTGCGGTCACCAGGCGGCGGACGATGTCCTGGCCCGCCTCGCCGCGCAGATCCAGCGCGAGTGAACGCTTCCCGCGGTTGAGGCCGGTCCAGTAGATCGATTCGCCGGTCTCGGTGAGCGGCCAGCGGTCGATATCGGCCGCACCGCCGAGTGGGTCGATCCGGATGACCTCGGCGCCGAGCTGGGCCAGCGTGAGACCGCAGAGCGGGGAGGCGACGAAGCTCGAGATCTCGACGACGCGTAATCCGGTCAATGGTCGCGGATCGGGGTTGGGGCGGGTCATCCGGCGGCTCCTGCGGTTCGTTCGGCCCTCTGATCAGGCACGGCAATAATTAATGATAATAAATCACACCATAGTATTGACATGCCTGATTTGCGCGGGCAATACTTCCACTATGGCCTCCATCTCGGCAGTCGGCCCGGAAGATTTCGCCGACATCCTGGCGCAGACACGTGAGTTCATCCGTAAGGAAGTGATGCCGCGTGAACAGGAGATCGCGGATACCGACAGCATTCCCGACGATATCCGCCGCAACGCCGCGGCAATGGGGTTGTTCGGGTACGCGATTCCCCAGGAGTGGGGTGGTCTGGGACTGGATCTGACCCAGGACGTCGAGCTGGCAATGGAATTCGGTTACACATCGCTGTCACTGCGTTCCATGTTCGGCACCAACAACGGCATCGCCGGTCAGGTACTGGTGGGGTTCGGGACCGACGAACAGAAGGCGCAGTGGCTCGAGGATATCGCCTCGGGTGCTGTCGTGGCCTCGTTCGCGCTGACCGAACCCGGCGCGGGGTCGAACCCCTCGGGACTGCGCACCAAGGCGGTCCGGGACGGTGACGACTGGGTGATCGACGGCGAGAAGCGGTTCATCACCAACGCGCCGCTGGCCGATCTGTTCGTGGTCTTCGCCCGGACCCGGCCCGCCGATGAGAGCGGTACCGGTATCGCGGTGTTCCTGGTTCCGGCCGATACGCCGGGCCTCGCGGTCGCGCCCAAGGATCGCAAGATGGGCCAGGAGGGAGCCTGGACTGCCGATGTCCACTTCACCGGTGTCCGCGTTCCGCATTCCGCGCTGGTGGGCGGTAACGAGGATGTCGGATACCGAGCCGCGATGACCTCGCTGGCCCGGGGGCGCGTCCATATCGCGGCGCTGTCGGTGGGCGCCGCCCAGCGCGCGCTCGACGAAGCGGTCGGCTACGCGGCCACGGCCACCCAGGGCGGAAACCCGATCGGGGATTTCCAGCTGGTGCAGGCCATGATCGCCGATATCGCCACCGGAGTCATGGCGGGCCGGGCGATGGTCCGGGAGGTGGCGGCGCGCTATGTCTCCGGCGAGGACCGGCGGATCGGCCCGTCCGCGGCGAAGCTCTACTGCACCGAGATGGTCGGCCGCGCCGCGGATCTCGCGGTGCAGATCCACGGCGGTACCGGATATATGCGGGAGGTCGCTGTCGAGCGTATCTACCGGGATGTCCGGCTGCTGCGGCTGTACGAGGGAACCAGCGAGATCCAGCGCCTGATCATCGGCGGCGGCCTGGTCGGCTCCGCACGGCGGAAGAACACGGGCGGAGGGCGCTGACATGGATACCGCATCGACCGGCGATACCGGTCTACCGCTCGCCGGGATCACCGTGGTGAGTCTCGAACAGGCCGTGGCCGCGCCCATCGCGACCCGGCATCTGGCCGATCTCGGCGCCCGGGTGATCAAGGTCGAACGAATAGGGGAAGGAGACTTCGCCCGCAACTACGATTCGGCGGTGCACGGTCTGGCCTCGCATTTCGTATGGCTCAACCGCGGCAAGGAATCACTGTGCGTGGACCTCAAATCCGAGGCGGGCCTCGCCGCGGTGCGGGCGCTGGTCGCGGAAGCGGATGTATTCGTGCAGAACTCGGCTCCCGGCGCCGCCGAACGGCTCGGTCTCGGCGCCGAGGAGTTGCGCGAAAACCATCAGCGGCTCGTCGCGGTCAATATGTCGGGGTACGGCACATCGGGCCCGTTCGTCGACCGTAAGGCTTACGATATGCTCGTCCAGGCCGAGACCGGACTGGTTTCGATCACCGGTACGCCGGAAACGGCGACCAAGACCGGGATTCCCACCTCCGATATCGCCGCCGGGATGTACGCCCTGGCCGCGATCCAGGCGGCGCTGTTCCGCCGGGAGCGCACCGGTATCGGGGCGACCATCGATATCGCGATGTTCGACGCCACCGTCGAATGGCTCGGTCATTCGATCTATATGCAGATGTATCAAGATGTGCAGATCCGACGGATGGGGTTGTCGCACGCGTCCATCGCGCCCTACGACGCCTATCCCACCCGGGACGGGCAGATCCTCATCGGAGTGCAGAACGACCGCGGGTGGCGCACGCTGGTCACCGAGGTGTTCGAACGCCCGGAACTCGCCGGCGATCCCCGGTTCGCGACCAATATCGAACGGGTGCGGCACCGGGCCGAGGTGGACGAACTGGTCGGCAAACTCACCCGGGACTTCGATACCGCCGAGCTCGACGGTCGGCTCGCCGATGCCGGAATCCCCGCGGCGCAACTCGGTGATATGAAGAGTGTGATCGCGCATCCGCAGCTCACGGCCCGGGACCGGTGGCGTGAGGTGCAGACCGAGGCCGGGCCGATCCGGGCGGTACTACCGCCGATGACCTTCCGCGACGTGGAGTTGCGGATGGGCGCGGTGCCGGCCCTGGGTGAGCAGACCGACGCGGTGCTCGCCGGGATCGGTCTGAACGGCGAGCAGATCGCGGAAATGCGGTCGGCCGGAATCGTGCAGTAGCCGGGATGCACACAGGACACGGATCGGAGTGGTAGTGGGACTGTTGGACGGAAAGGTCGCCGTCGTCACGGGGGCCGCGCAAGGTATCGGCCTGGAGATCGCGCGGACTTTCGTGCGCGAGGGCGCGAAGGTCGTGGTCGCCGATATCAATGCCGAGGCCGGCGCGCAGGTGGTGACCGAACTCGGCGGTGCGGATATCGCCCGGTTCGT
>JABFXT010000395.1 GCA_013361595.1 Nocardia sp.
CCGGAATGGAAACCGAGCGCGTTCACCCAGGGCTCGAGTTCCACCAGTTGCGCCTGCAGCACCCACATATCACCCTCGACCCGGTGAGTCGTGCGCTCGGCGGTCCCGCCGTCCTCGTCGAACAACGTCAGCTCGACCTCCAGCTGATGATCCGCACCCGATACCGGTGCGACCACCACATGCGCCGCCCGGACCTCACCGGTCAGCCCGAGGTAGGTCTGGACGAGAGTGGCGATCCACAGCACCAGTGCCGCGGCGGCGAGTAGCAGGGCGCCACCGGCCCCCCTGGCGATCAGGGCACGCGGCCCCCTTTTACGAAATGCGAACAATGCCGAAACCAGCAGGGCCACACCGAGGATGATCGCGATGATCGAACCGGCCTGCAGCACCCCGAAGTCCACCGGGTAACTCATGGGCCGGTTATACCCCGGTAGCCCGCGATGTCACCCGCGAACGAGTTTTTCGCTCCGATCCGATCGCCGGGCACCGATCCGGACCGGCGATACCGCGCCTGCGGAACTCCGGGTCGCCCCGGATTCGGGCATATCTCGGATTCGAGACGCCGAGGCGAAGATGCCCCACATCGGCGGCCGCTCTCGTATGTTGGCGATACACGAGATCGAAAGGTGCGAAGGTGACAGAAGTCAGTGCGGACTATGTGATCGTCGGGTCGGGATCGGCCGGGGCGCTGCTCGGGAACCGGCTCAGCGCGGATCCGGGGCACTCGGTGATCCTGCTCGAGGCGGGTCCGGCCGATAAGGACAAGTTCATCCATATACCGGCCGCGTTCGCGAAGCTCTTCCGCACCGCGTACGACTGGGACTATCTGACCGAACCGCAACCCCAGCTCGCCAACCGGCAGATCTACTGGCCACGCGGGAAGACCTTCGGCGGGTCGTCCTCGCTCAACGCCCAGATGTGGGTGCGTGGGTTCCGCGCCGACTACGAGGAGTGGTCCGCCGCCGCGGGCCCGGAATGGGGTTTCGACAGGGCGGTCGAGCACTTCCGCGCGATCGAGGACGTCGAAGGCGCCACCGACCCCGGCCACGGCACCGGCGGACCGTTGCACATCTCCCGGCAGCGCAGCCCCCGACCATCGACCGCGGCCTACCTCCGGGCGGTGGCCGAACGCGGTTTCCCGGTCGAGGAACCGAACTTGCCGGAACCGCAGGGATTCACCCAGACGATGGTCACCCAGTACAAAGGCCGGCGCTGGAGTACCGCCGACGCGTATCTGCGGCCCGCCCTGAAGCGGCGGAATTTCCAGGTGTACCCCGAGGCCACCGCCACCCGGGTGCTGTTCGACGGAGACCGCGCCGTCGGCGTCGAGTACGTACGGGGCGGGCGGACCGAGAAGGTGACGGCCCGCACAGAGGTCGTGCTCTGCGGGGGCGCGATAAACAGCCCGCAGCTGCTCATGTTGTCCGGGATCGGTGATCGCGCCGAACTCGAACGGCACGGAATCGAGGTACGCCGGCACGCCCCCGAGGTCGGGGCCAATCTGCAGGATCATCTCGTCACCGGACTCGGATACGGCGTGAGCGCCGATTCGCTCTTCGACGCCGAAAAACCGGCTCAGCTGGTCAATTACCTGCTGCGCCATCGCGGCATGCTCACCTCGAATGTCGGTGAAGCCTATGGCTTCGTACGAAGCCGCCCCGAGCTCGAACACCCCGATCTCGAGCTGGTCTACGCGCCCGCGCCCTTCTATAACGAGGGACTGATCGACCCGACCGCGCACGGCGTCATCCTGGCGACCGTGCTGCTGCGCCCGCACAGTCGCGGCACCATCACCCTGGCGTCGAACGATCCACTCGCCAAACCGGTGATCGATCCGAAGTATCTCTCCGATGAGCAGGGTGTCGATCGGGCGGCGTTGATGGCCGGATTGCGGCACTGCGCGGAGATCGCCGATACCGCGGCGATGCGGGAAGTGCTCGGCCCGCTCTGCTATCCGCCGGACGCGCCGGGCGACGGTGCCGCCGAGGCGACCCGGGCGCTGGCGCTCAACGGTTACGCCCACACTCTCTATCATCCGGCCGGCACCTGCCGGATGGGGTCGGACGAGAACAGTGTGGTGGATCCGGAACTCCGGGTCCGCGGCGTGGAGGGGTTGCGGGTCGCGGACGCGTCGATCATGCCCGTACTGGTCCGCGGACACACCCATGCGCCCAGTGTGTTCATCGGAGCCCGGGCAGCCGATTTCCTGACCCGCGGATAGAACGCACGGCGCCACCGGCCCGGACGCGGTTCGGGGCCGGTGGCGGCCGGGCCGGAGGCGGCCACCCGCGCGATATGAGCGGCGGCCGTCGGTGGGCGGCTACGTGACGGTCACAGCTTGCCGCCGCCACCGATCAGCCACGGATTGAAGGTGCACTGCAGGGCCGGTACCTGCGCGGGGTCGAGTGCCTGCAGCGCGATGGACAACGCGCGCGGCGAGTACATGAGGGTCAGGTGATCGGACAGGTCCTGTTCGCAGCCGTCCTGCAGGGTGATGTTACGGACCGTCGCGCCGGGGCCCGGTTTCAGGAAGGTCAGATCGTAGGGGTTGGTCACTTCGTCGTAGCGAGTACCGACCACGGTGTAGTCGACCCCGGGCACGGTATCGCCCCCGGCGTTGAGCTGGTTCACGAAATCCGAGCCGATCGTCTGCTGGATACCGGAGTGACCGACGAAGATCTCGATGAACCCGAGGATATCGATACCGAAGTTGTTGATCGCCCGGCCCAGCGCCCCGATACCGTCGAGCGAGGTCCCGTGATGGGTCGCGCCGAAGGTGATCAGCTTGTCCACCTTATCCGCGCCGCCGTCGAACTTCGTGTACCAGTTGGCCATCGAGCCGCCCTGGGAGTGCGCGACCATATCGACCTCGGACGCACCGGTCGCCGCCAGCACCCGGTCCACGAACACGGCCAATTGCTTCGACGAATCCTGGATGTAGCCCGTACCCATCGTCCCGGGTAGCACCGAACCGAGACCGCCGCCCTGTACGAGGTTGGAGCGGCCGTAGTTGAAGGTGAATGTGCAGTATCCGGCGTCCTTGATCGGCTGACCCATGAAGGCGAACCCGTTATAGGCGTTCATCCAGGTGCCGTGGATCAGCAGCACCGGCCGGGGATGTGCGGCGCTGGGTTTGCAGTTCCAGTCGTTGGCGCCCGGCGGCGCGGCGTCACCATTGGCCAGCCCGTACGCGAACGCAGCCAGCCACGAGGTCTGCGCCGGTCCGTAACCGACCGTATCCGAGGCGTATCCGCCCGACAGGCCCGAACTACTGCCCGAACCTCCGTAACAGTCGCCGGACCCGTTACCCGAACCGGCGCCGCTACCGGAGTTGCAGGCCGAACCGCTGGCGCTCCCGGAACCCGCTACCGGCTGCCCGGTACGCCCGGCCGCGATATAGGCGGCGAGATCCTGCTCCGTCGGCGCCGCCGCGGGCTCCGCCTGTGCGCCTGTACCGGCGAGTCCGCAGGCGAACACGGTGGCGGCCAGCAGCACGGCCGACCGCAGCCGGACGGGGTGTGGTCTTGTCATCGGGGGCCTTCCTGGAGAACATCACTGTCCGATTCACTTGCCGCCGTTTCGATTTCACAGCAAGTTGCGCCGACAGTACGGGCGCCGAACGGGATTCCGGTGACGCACGATCAGGAACTGGAAACCTCACGAATACCCGATAACGGGTTTGGCCCGCGTCACAGCGGGATTCGGTGCCGGATTCCGGATAAACTCCGCACCACCTTCGAAGATCGCCCGGCCCCCGAATGTATCCGCCCCAAAGGAACGGGTTCCACGGCAGTGAACTCTCCAGTTTCCACACAGATCACGAATCGATTACTCGGATAACTGCGAACATTCGAGAGAAATGACCCGCATTCGACTGCGGCCCCGACCGTTCGGAGAACCAGTGTCCGAATCCCCCGCCGGATCCGCTCGCCATCGCCGCCCCGCCCGCGCCGCCGGAACGATCCGGGCCGGCATCACCTCACTGCCGGCCACCGCGGTCCTGGGCGTGAGCCTGTCGGGTCACGCCGGTGCGGCACCGCCGCCGGGCCCGGCCACCGGACCGATCGGCGCGCTGACCGGGCCGCTCACCCACCCACACGGCCTGGATACCGCGATCGTGATCCTCGGCTACGGTCTCCTGCCGGACGGCGGGATGCGACCGGAACTCGTGGCCCGGCTGCGCGCGGGCTATATCCAGGCACTACCGGCCCCGCAGTCCCCCGTCGTCGTCACCGGGGGCAACCCGCGAAACGGCGTCACCGAATCCGCCGGGTTGGCGGACCGGCTCATTCTCCGCGTCGGATTCCGGAATTCGGCACAGCGCTCACACCCGATCGATGACATGCGTGCGGCACTACCGCCGAGGGCAGCCGGACGGAATTCAGGAATCCTGCGGAATCTCCAGCGCGGCGCTCAGCGTCGGCCAGCTGCGATGCAATTGCACTTCGAAATCCGGCCAGGAGTGCATACCTTCCGGCAGATAATCGACAACCGCGGGAATACCGAGTTCGGTGAGACGGCCGGCGAATCGCTCCGTGCACAACCGGGCGCCCGATTCCAGCAGTGATCCGCCACCGAGCAGCACAGCCAGGATCTCCGGACTATCACCGATGGACATCATCGCCGCATTGCTCGGGGCCCCGTTCGCCACCGAGACGTAGATCTGGGTGCCGCGCAGTTTGTCCGCCCCGAGCAGGCTGTCGTGAGCGAGCCACTCCGGCGACGCCGGAGGACCGAACAGGTTCTCCGGATTCCCGCCCCGTGACGCGACGGTCATAGTGGTGACCGCGCGGCCCAGCTGATCGGAGGTGGAATAGCAGCCGCTCATCCCCGCGACACCCTGGTAGAAACCCTGATGCCGCTGCGTGAGCATCATCGCCGCCTGCGCCCCCATGGACACTCCGGCGATGGCCCGGGTTCCGTTGGAACCCAGGTACTTCTCGACGATGGGTGGGAGTTCTTCGGTGAGAAAGGTTTCCCAGCGGTTCAGCCCGAGCGCAGCGTCCACCCGGATCCAATCGGCGTACATACTCGCCGTCCCCCCGGTCGTCAGCACCACGTCGACCGGTTTGTCGGCGAAGAAATCGGCGGCGCCGCCCTTCGTCAGCCAACCCGAAGTGGGGCCGCCGTCCACGCCGTCGAGCAGGTACAGCGTGGGCCGCGGCGCCGGGCCCGAACCGACCAGAGTGTCGATGGCGATCTCGCGCCCCATGGCCACGGAACGGATATGCAGCCGGATCCGCCGGTCGTCGAGCACCTGGACGCGCAGCAACTGGGCGCCGGAACGCGGTTCGCTCGCGGCCGGGGGAACAGCCGGGGCCGCGACCGCCGGAGCCCCCGTACCGGCCACCGCGCTCACCACAGCCAGGGCTACCAGAACCGGAACATGTGCTCTCATCTCATACCTCGCACTGCCGCTCACACACCGGTCCGCGCCTCACGCCGCACCCGGTTTACCCGGCCGGGTCCGTCGGCCGGTGCCGGAGCGCGGTAGCCGGTGCACCTGCCGCGCGTCTGCCGCCGCCCCGTCGTCCGCGGCGGATGTCTCATCGGTTATCCG
>JABFXT010000178.1 GCA_013361595.1 Nocardia sp.
TATGCCGAAATGGGAATATTCGAGATCGAGAGAACAACGGAGCACGCGTAGAATGGGCCTCGTTCCTGAAATTCACACTGCTCCACCGCTCGACCCAGGCTCGATCAGCTAGACCGGCCGGCGGGGCACCGGCGGCCGGGGAACTGTTTGCCCCAGCTCGACGAGTGCAGGAGGTAACGGTGAGGATCGGGTACACATCGGCGCCGCTCGCGGCGGAAGCCCCGGATTCGGGTATCGATGTCATCACCGAACACGGAGTCGTATCCAATATCGCCGACTGTTCGGCGGATCCAGGAGTGTTGACGCTCGGCCAGGCCCGGCGCGCACACGATATCCATCGACTCTGTTCTTCCGAATGCCTGGTCCTGAGACGGGCCGGCCTCACCTTGGCCATCGCTTCGGCCACCCCGGATCTACCCGCGTTCGGCATTTCGCCCGGGCGATCCGCGCACTACGGCGATTGATTCCCGCGCGGCGGGTGGAAGTCCCCGCCTCGCCGCGCTTCTTTCCGGCGCCGGGTATTCCGGCGCGCTTCCGATAGCAGTACTGCTCTCGCACCGAATGGTTGTCTATCAGCTCCACCCATTGGCCGGGTGGCGATTGTGTTATGCCGCAAGGCCACTAATCGAGGAGGACGAGTTGAGCACCATATTCACGAATGCGGAATCCGAATCGGATACCCCGGCGCGAAAACCGCGCCGTGCAGGTTTCGGAGGAAACGGCCGTAACCACCCGCTGAACATCGTGCTGGTCGCCCCGCCGTATTTCGACGTCCCCCCGGCCGGTTACGGCGGTGTCGAGGCCGTGGTGGCCGAACTCGCCGACACCCTGGTCGCACGCGGACACCGAGTGACCCTGCTCGGCGCCGGAAAGCCCGGTACGGAGGCCGAATTCGTCCCGGTCTGGGAGAGCATCCAGGCCGACCGGCTGGGCGACCCCTTCCCCGAGGTGGTCAACGCGCTCAAGGTGCGGCGCGTGGTCGAGAAGCTCGCCCGCTCCCGGCATATCGATATCATCCACGACCACACTTTCGCCGGTCCGCTGAACGCCCCCGCCTACGAGGCGCTGGGCATTCCCACCGCGGTCACCGTGCACGGACCGGTGGACAACGATATGTGGGAGTACTACGGCGCCCTCGACGAACACACCCGGCTCGTCGCGATCAGCGACCGCCAGCGCGAACTGGCGCCGAGTTTCAACTGGATCGGCCGCGTACACAATGCGCTGCGGCCCAGCGAATGGCCCTTCCGCACCGAGAAGCAGGACTACGCACTGTTCCTCGGCCGCTACGCCTCCTACAAGGGCCCCCAGCTCGCGTTGCGCGCCGCACACGAGGCGGGGATAAAGCTGATCCTGGCCGGTAAATGCAACGAGCCGCCGGAGAAGGCGTTCTTCGCGCAGGAGATCGAACCCCTGCTCACCGATACCGACCACGTCTTCGGGGAAGCCGACGCGGTCGCCAAACGGGAACTGCTCGCCGGCGCGCGCTGCCTGCTGTTCCCGATCCGGTGGGAGGAGCCGTTCGGCATCGTCATGATCGAGGCCATGGCCTGCGGCACCCCGGTGGTGGCGTTGCGCGGCGGCGCGGTCGACGAGGTGATCGAACACGGCGTCACCGGTTTCATCTGCGATCACCCCGACGAACTTCCGGCTGCCATCGCCCGGGCCGGCGAACTCGATCCGCACGCCTGCCGGCGCCGCGTCGAAGATTATTTCGGCGTGGATCAGCTGGGTGCCGGGTACGAAGCCGCCTACTACCGCATACTCGATGCGTGGGACGAATCCCACCACAGTGGCCAGCCATTGACCGCCGTCGGTATGCGCCGCAATTCGGTACCCGAGATACGCGCCGACGCCGGCACGACACCGGTATGGAGTAGGGCATGAACGCACCGCCGAGAATTCTCAACTCCGGCCAGCCCGCCGCCATCAACGGCGGCGGGGGGACGGTGACCCTGGTCGAGGCGAGCACCTTCTGCCTGTCCGACCCCCTCGGCGATATCCATTCCGGCACTTCGCAAGGCCTGTTCTACCGGGATTCCCGGCTGATCTCACGGTGGGAACTGCGCCTGGACGGCCAACCGGCCGAACACCTCACCGTGCTCACCCCGGAGGCCTTCAAGGGCCGTTTCATCCTGCGCAAACCCCCACGCGCCGGAGTCGCCGACAGCACCGTGCTCGTGGTGCGCCGGCGGCTCATCGGCAACGGGCTCAAGGAAACGGTCACCGTGCACAACCTCGGACACGAGGACACGGGGATGACCATCACGATATTCGTCGACTCCGATTTCGCGGATCTGTTCGCGGTCAAGGAGGGTCGCAACCACGGTGGCGGCGCCGAGCACAATGCCGTCGACGGCGACCTGCACCTGACCGACCGCAACGAACCCGGGCGTGGCCTGACCATCAGCGCCACGGCCGGTGCGGTCATGCTGCCCGGCACCATCACCTGGCAGGTGGTGGTCCCGGCCCGCGGCCGCTGGGACACCGAGATCCTGGCCCAGCCCGTCGTCTCGCACCGCCGGGTGCAGATGGCCTTCGGCGACGACGAGGACAGCCCGATCAGCCGGTTGAAGGCGTGGCGGGCCACCGCCACCGACCTCACCGCGACCGATCCGGCACTGTCGGACGTGCTACAGCGCACCGAGAGCGATCTCGGCGCACTGCGCATCGACGGCAGTACCGACGGCGCACCGGCCTATGTGGCCGCCGGCGCGCCCTGGTTCATGGCCCTGTTCGGGCGGGACAGCCTGCTGACCTCCTGGATGGCGCTACCGCTGGACTCCGCGCTCGCGGTGGGCACCCTGCGCCGCCTGGCGGACCTGCAGGGCACCAAGGTCAACCCGATCACCGAGGAGGAACCGGGTCGCATCATGCACGAGATGCGGCACGGACCGGCCAGCAATCAGGTCCTGGGCGGCACCGTCTACTACGGTTCGGTGGACGCGACCCCGCTGTTCGTGATGCTGCTGGCCGAATGCTGGCGCTGGGGCGCGAGCGACCAGGTGATCCGCGAACTGCTCCCGGCCGCCGACGCCGCGCTGGCCTGGGTCGACGAATACGGCGACGCCGACGGCGACGGTTTCGTCGAGTACCGCCGGAAAACCGATCGCGGGCTGAGCAACCAGGGCTGGAAGGACAGCTTCGACGCGATCAACGACGCATCGGGCCATCTGGCCGAACCGTCCATCGCGTTGTGCGAGGTCCAGGGCTATGTGTACGCGGCCCGGCTGGCCCGCGCCCAGCTCGCCGACCATTTCGGCGATACCGGTGCCGCCGCGCGCCTGCGGGAACAGGCGGAGAATCTCAAGGACCGGTTCGACGAGGCGTTCTGGGTCGCCAAGAACGGCTGGTACGCCGTCGCGCTGGACGGGCAGAAGAATCAGGTCGACTCGCTGACCAGCAACGCCGCCCAATGCCTGTGGACCGGCATCGTCTCCGACGAGCGCGCCACCGAACTGATCGAGCGGCTGGCCGATGTGAGTATGGACAGCGGGTTCGGCCTGCGCACGCTGGCCACCGGAATGGGCGCATTCAACCCGATGAGCTATCACAACGGCTCGATCTGGCCGCACGACACCGCGATCGCGGTGGCCGGACTGCTCCGCTACCGGCATATTTCCGGGGCCTCGGAACTGGCCGAACGGCTCACCACCGGACTGCTCGACGCCGCCATCGACTTCGGCGGCAGGTTACCGGAGCTGTTCTGCGGGTTCGCGCGCACCGAGTTCCGATCGCCGGTGCCCTACCCCACCTCGTGCTCCCCGCAGGCCTGGGCGAGCGCGGCGCCGCTGCTGCTGGTTCGTTCCTTTCTCGGGCTCTCGCCGTGTGTACCGCACCGTGTCCTGCGGGTGACCCCACAGTTGCCGCGGGAATGGGGCAAAGTCGGCCTGACGGACCTCCGATTGGGATCGGCCACGGTCAGCATCCACGCGGAAGGGTCGACCATGCATGTCCACGGGCTGCCCGACGACTGGAAACTCGTCACCGAATAGCAATCACCCGGTGTGTCAACGTCGCGAACGGGTGCCGGGACGATATCTTGGGTGGTTGAGTTGATCATGGCCCCTTAGGATGGACGTCTGTCCACCAGTCGTCCGTAAGGGGTGGCACCATGAATATCGTTGCCCGGCACCTATTTCTAGCGATCGCGGTCGCACTCTCGCTGGCCGTCGCCCCCGCCGGGGCGCACGCCATGACGATCGATCGACCCGACGCCGCATCCGTGGCCTCGGTGACCCCGTCCGACGGCGCCGTCGTCGGAATCGCTCATCCGGTTACCGTCCGGTTCTCCACCGCCGTCACCGATCGGGCCCGCGCCGAAAAGTCGCTGTCGGTCACCGCCGGCGATGCGCTGCCCGGTTCCTACACCTGGCGCGGTGACCGGGAACTGACCTGGACACCCAGCGGATATCTCCCGGCGAATACGACCCTCACCGTGAACTTCGGCGACCGCCGTACGCAGTTCGACACCAACGGCGGCGTGATCGCCGACGCGAACCTGTCGGCCCACACCTTCACCGTCAGTATGGGCGGTGTGGTGGTGCGGACGATGCCCGCTTCCATGGGTAAGCCCGGTTACGAGACCCCCACCGGCACCTATCCGATCCTGGAGAAGTTCCGCAACATCATCTTCGACTCCCGCACCATCGGTATCCCGCTGGATTCCCCGGAGGGATACCTGATCGACGGTGAATGGGCCGAACGGCTCACCTGGGGCGGGGTGTTCGTCCATTCCGCACCCTGGTCGGTCGGCCAACAGGGCAATTCCAACGTCAGCCACGGCTGTATCAATCTGGCTCCCGGCGACGCCTCCTGGTACTACGAGAATGTAGGTGTCGGCGATCCGGTGAACATCCACTGGTGAAACGGGCCGTCGGGCGCGGTTGCCGCGCCCGACGGTGCCCCCGGGCTGCGATCCGGTCGCCGATCCACTAGAACAATGGAGAGCGATCACGCGTCGTGAACCGATGAAGGGGGCCGCGCCATGGATCGACCGCCTCCGGGGCCTGCCGACAGGGAGCCGATTCCCGGGGACCCTGCCGGCCCGGCCTGGAATCGGGACTCGCGAACTCCCCCGGACACGGGGGACCCGGACCCGGCTTCCCGGCAGCCGGATCTGTATCGGCCGCACCACGGTGCCGGCCCGGCACCCGACGATGCGATGCCGACCGAACCCATACCGGTACTGCGCCTGCCCGGATGGGACAGTGGCAACGCCACCTACGAGGGCTCGTGGTCGGATTGGGTCGCGCGCACGAGCGGCGAGGCCGCCGACACCCCACCCGACGCGGAGCCGGACCTGTATACGGCCCCGGATCCGGAACCCGGCACCGACCCGGCCGACACCGGCGACGCCGCCGGGCACGAGCCCGCCGCAACGGCCGAGCCGAGTCCACCGGCTAGTGCCCGGGAACGCCTGCGCCGGCGGCTGACCCCGCCCGAGGGCTCCGCTCCGGAACCGGCCCGCGCCACCGCCCCCGCCCCGGGCCGACGGCGCGCGCTACCGGTACTGCTCGGGGTGCACAAGGATGGAGCAGAACGTGGCGCGCAGC
>JABFXT010000062.1 GCA_013361595.1 Nocardia sp.
CGATACGGCACCGGTGCTGGAGTATCTGGGTCGTACCGATTTCCAGGTGAAGTTCCGTGGTCAGCGGATCGAGCTGGGGGAGATCGAATCGGCCGTGCTGGCGCAGCCGGTGGTCAGCCAGGCCGTGGTCACTGTCGCCGCGTCGGATCTCGGTGAGCAGTTGGTGGCCTATGTGGTGCCTGCTCCGGGCGCGCAGATCGAGTCCGCTGCACTGTTGGAATCCCTGCGTGATGTGTTGCCGGTTTACATGGTTCCGGCGGTGGTGATGGAACTGGATGCGTTCCCGTTGAACACCTCGGGCAAGCTGGATCGTAAGGCGCTGCCCGCGCCGGTGTTCGAGGCCCGGGAGTTCCGGGCGCCGTCGACGCCGATCGAGGAGATCGTGGCGGGGGTGTTCGCCGACGTGCTGGGTGTCGAGCGGGTCGGTGCGGATGATGATTTCTTCGCCCTCGGTGGTAACTCGCTGATCGCGACGCAGGTCGCGGCGCGGCTGGGTGCGGCACTGGACACCAGGATCGCGGTACGGACGTTGTTCGAGGCTGCCACGGTGAGCGCACTGGCGGCCGCCGCGGAAACCGCCACCGGGCGTGGGGATCTGCCGGTGCTGGCCCGGCAGGAGCGGCCCGAGCGGGTGCCGCTGTCGCTGGCGCAGCAGCGGATGTGGTTCCTGAACCAGTTCGATACCGCTTCGGCCGCCTACAACATCCCGGTGGCCGTGCGGCTGTCCGGGGATCTCGACATCGCGGCCCTCCAGGAGGCGGTCGCCGATGTGGTGGGCCGGCACGAAACCCTGCGGACGGTGTACCCCGCGCACGACGGGCGGCCGTACCAGCAGGTGTTGCCCGTCGGCCGGGCCGTTCCGGACGCGACGCCGGTCCCGGTGTCCGCCGCGGAACTGCGCGACCGGATCACCGAGGTGATCGCGACCGGTTTCGATGTGACCACCGAGGTGCCGGTGCGGGTGGCGCTCTTCCATCCGGGCGGTGACGAATACGTCCTCGTTTTCGTTGTGCACCACATCAGTACCGACGGTTGGTCGATGGGTCCGCTGACCCGGGACCTGATGCTCGCCTACGCTGCGCGCACCGCCGGTTCGGCCCCGGCGTGGACACCGCTGCCGGTGCAGTACGCCGACTACAGCCTGTGGCAGCGTGCGGTGCTCGGTTCGGAGGACGATCCGGAGAGCCTGGTCAGCGCGCAGGCCGACTACTGGCGCCGGGCGCTGGCCGGATTGCCGGACGAGCTGAACCTGCCGGGTGACCGGCCGCGTCCGAGCGTCCGGTCGATGGCCGGCGGCACGGTCCCGTTCCGGATCGACGCCGACGTGCACCGGGCGGTGACACGATTGGCCGCCGAGCACAACGCGACAGTGTTCATGGTGGTCCACGCGGTCCTGGCCCTGCTGCTCGCGCGATTGTCCGCCACCGACGATGTGGCGGTCGGTACCCCGATCGCGGGTCGTGGTGAGGCCGAACTCGACGATGTGGTCGGGATGTTCGTGAACACACTGGTGTTGCGGTCGCATGTGCGCGGCGAGCTGAGCTTCGGCGAGTTCCTGGCGGCGACCCGCGAAGCCGACCTGCAGGCGTTCGCGCACGCTGATGTGCCGTTCGAACGACTGGTGGAACTGGTCGATGTGGAGCGCTCGACCGCCCGGCATCCGCTGTTCCAGGTGGCATTGTCGTTCGAGAATCTGCCCCAGGGCGATTTCGAACTGCCCGGATTGCGCGTCGGTGCCGTCGATTTCGACGTCGACACCGCGAAATTCGATCTTTCGCTGCGTATCACCGAAACCGATGCGGGTATGGCGGCCGCGTTCTCCTACGCCCGCGATCTGTTCGACGAGGACACGATCGGGGTCTTCGCGCGCCGGTTCCTGCATCTGCTGTCGGCGATCACCCGGAACCCGCAGGCGCCGATCGGTGATCTGCCGATCATCGACGACTCCGAGTACCGCCTGCTGACCCATGTCCACGGGGACGAGGTGATGGCGACCGGGCTGTTGCCGGAGATCCTCACCAACGGTGTCCGGGTGAATCCGGACGGTGTGGCGGTTCGCTACCGGGGCCGATCGGTGACCTACCGGGAGCTGGACGCGGAATCGTCGCGATTGGCGCGGGTGCTCATCGATCGCGGGGTCGGTCCGGAACGGATCGTGGCATCGGCTTTCCCGCGTTCCTACGAGATCCTGCTGGCGTTCTGGGCGGTGGCCAAAGCCGGTGGCGCGCATCTGCCCGTGGACCCGAACTATCCGCCGGAGCGGATCCGGCACATGCTCTCCGATTCCGGTGCCGTACTGGGCCTGACCAGCAGCGAGTACATCGACGAGCTGCCCGGCGAGGTGCAGTGGGCGATGCTGGACGATCCCGGGTTCCTGGCGCAGACGGCGGCGCAGCCGGACAGCCCGGTCACCGACTCCGACCGGCTCGCGCCGTTGGCGATGACGCATCCGGCATATGTCATCTACACCTCCGGATCGACAGGTCTGCCCAAGGGTGTGGTGGTGACGCATTCGGGAATCGGCGGCCTCGCCGATGTCGCGGCGGATCTGTACGGCCTCGAGTCCCGGCACCGGTTCCTGCACATCTGCTCGCCGAGTTTCGATCCGTCGGTACTGGAATGGGTGTGCACCGCGTTCGTGGGCGCGACGCTCGTCGTGGTTCCGGGCGAGATCATCGGCGGACCCGAATTGGCCGAACTCCTGCGGACCGAGGCCGTGACCCACACTGTCATCACACCGGCGGTGCTGGGCACCGTGGACCCGGCGGGTCTGGACGCGCTGGAGGTGGTGTCGGTCGGTGGCGATGTGACCACCGCGGAGCTGCTGGCCAAATGGGAGCCGGGCCGCAAGTACTTCAACGGATACGGCCCGACCGAGACCACCATCATCTCGTCGTACGCCCGGTTGTTCGCCGGCGAGCACGTCACTGTCGGCGATCCGGTGCACGGTATGGCCGCACTGGTCCTCGACGCGCGACTCCGGCCGGTACCGCCGGGCGTGGCGGGTGAGCTGTACCTGGCCGGTGGCGCGCTCGCCCGCGGTTACCGGAACCGTCCGGGGCTGACCGCGGACCGGTTCGTCGCCAACCCGTACAGCTTCGAAGGTTCGCGGATGTACCGCACCGGCGATGTGGTGCGCTGGTACGCGACCCCGGGCGCGCGGGCCGGTAACGAGGCGCTGCCGACGGTGCACTGGGAACTGGACTATGTGGGCCGCTCGGACTTCCAGGTCAAGATCCGCGGTTTCCGGGTGGAGCTCGGCGAGATCGATACCGCGCTGGCCGCGCATCCGGATGTCGAGTACGCGATAACCCTCGGCCACGACACCAGCGCGGGCGCGACCATTCTGGTGTCGTACCTGCTGGCTGTGCCGGGGCGCAGCGTGGACACCGACGCGGTGACCGAATTCGTATCGCGGCGGTTGCCGGCGCATATGGTTCCGTCGGTGGTGATCGTCCTGGACGAGATCCCGCTGACTCCGGTGGGCAAGCTGGACCGCAAGGCCCTGCCGGAACCGGTGCTGGCGGCGCAGTCGTTCCGTGCCCCGGTGGGTGAGGTCGAGTCGATCATCTGCGAGGTGTTCGCCGATGTGCTGGGCGTCGCGCAGGTCGGTGTGGACGATTCGTTCTTCGCCCTCGGCGGCGACAGTATTCTGTCCATCCAGCTGGTGTCGCGCGCCAAGGCGCGCGGTGTGGTCTTCACACCCCGGGATGTGTTCGAACGCCGGACCGTCGCCGCTCTCGCCGAGGCCGCCGGGCGCGGCGACGCCGGCGAACAGCGACTGGCGGAACTGCCCGGTGGCGGGGTGGGCGAGATGCCGGTGCTGCCGGTCATGTCGCAGATTCTCGGCGGAAACAGCGCGTACCGGCGCTTCTCGCAGCCGATGCTGTTGCGGCTGCCGGTGGGTATCGACCGCGCGACCCTCGTCGCGACCCTCGCGGCGGTGTTCGACCATCACGACGCCCTGCGCACCCGCCTGCGGGTCGTGGACGGAGTGCCGGAGCTGGAAGCGCTCGCTCCCGGCGCGATCGATATCGACGCGCTGATCCGCAAGGTCGAGTTCGACGACGCCGTCGGTGACGACGACCTGGTCCGCCTCGCCTCCGCCGAATTCGATGCCGCGCTCGATCGGCTGGATCCGGCCGCCGCGGTGATGGCGCAGTTCGTGTGGTTCTCCTTCGGCGGTGACCGGCGCGATGTCCTGCTGTTCGCGGCGCACCATTTCGTCGTCGACGGGGTGTCCTGGCGGATCATCATCCCGGACCTGGCGCTGGCCTGGTCGCAGCTCGCGGCCGGGGACGTGGTGGCGTTGCCGCCGGTCGGTACCTCACTGCGCCGGTGGGCGCACGGTCTCGCGACGGCGGCCGCCGATCCGGACCGGGTCGCGGAGCTGGCGTACTGGCAGAAGGTCGCGTCCACTCCGGACCCGCTGCTGGGTTCGCGGGCCTTCGACCCGGCCGTCGATACGAACGCGACCGTCGAACGGTTCGAGGTCTCGCTGCCCGCCGACCTCACGGAGGCGGTACTGACCACGGCCGGCGCGCGCTTCCACGGCGGCCCCAACGACGCCCTGCTGGCCGCGCTGGCCCTGGCGGTCGCGCGGTGGCGCGGCGACGGTCCGTCGGCGGCGGCGCTGGTCAAACTGGAGGGTCACGGTCGTGTGGAGACGGTGGTCCCCGGGGCCGACCTGTCGCGCACCGTCGGCTGGTTCACCGCCGTGCATCCGGTTCGCCTGGAACTGCCGGGGATCGATCTCGACGATGCCTTCGCCGGCGGCCCGGCATTCGGCGCACTGGTGAAATCGGTGAAGGAACAGCTGCTCGCGGTGCCGGACAAGGGGCTGGGCTACGGTCTGCTCCGCTATCTGAATTCCGAGACCGGCGACGAGCTGCCGGACCGGGTGCCGGGACAGATCAGTTTCAACTATCTGGGCCGCGTATCCACCGGTGAGGTCTCGCCGGAACTCGCCGAACTCGGCTGGATGCCGACCGCCGAGCTGGGGCCGATCGGCGCGGACGCGGACCGGGATATGCCCGCGAACGCGGTGCTGGATATCAATGCCATCGTCAATTCCGGTGCCGAGGGGCCGGTGCTGAACGCGGTCTTCGCCTACCCGGGCGGGCTGCTCACCGAGTCGGCGGCCCGTGAATTCGCGGACCTGTGGATCGCCGCGCTCACCGCCCTCGCCGACCATGTCCGGGCGCCGGAAGCGGGCGGTTTCACCCCCTCCGATATGTCGCTGGTGCGGGTTTCGCAGCGCGATATCGAACGGTGGGAGCGCATCTATCCGGCACTGACCGAAGTGTGGCCGTTGTCGCCCCTGCAGTCCGGTCTGCTGTTCCACGCCCAGCTCATCCAGGACGGCGTGGACGTCTACACCATGCAGTCGTCGGTGGATCTGGCCGGCAGTGTGGATCCGGTCCGGTTGCGCCGGGCGGCGGAGGCGATGGTCGGGCGGTATCCGAACCTGCGGACCGCGTTCGTCGCCGATACCTCCGGTCAATGGGTGCAGGTCGTCCTCGACCGGGTCGCGGTG
>JABFXT010000364.1 GCA_013361595.1 Nocardia sp.
ACGTGGCACCGGCCAGCGCTCGATCGATGTTCCCGGAGAACGGCAGGCCGATCCGGGCGGTGTCGGTATGGGTGAACCGGGTCCGGTCCGGGGCCATCACCACGATGAAATCCACCCCGGTCGCGCGCCGGATCTGTTCGGTCATCGGTTGCAGCGACCGCGTCGGCTCCGGGGACAGCACCGCGGCGGCGGTGGACGGCGCGGCCGCGACACTCACCGCGATATCGGTGACCTCACGCGTGGCGGTCCGATCGCTGTCGCGGCGGGCGTCGACCACCGCGTAGCCCGCCCAGAGGGCGGTGACCAGTGCCAGCAGCACCAATTGCAGGACGAAGACCTGTCCCGCCAGGGACCCGCGACCGGTTCGCACGAACTCCTCCACTGAACGAAATGCACGAAAGCGTGACGGATGTCACGTATCAGTCCATCATTCTGCACAGGGCGTGGTGGCCGGGTTCACCTCGCCCGCGCACTACGACTCGGGAGGAGACCAGGTCATGGAGGACCGGACTCGAACACGGCGGGATCGCACCCACTGGCTCTATCTGGCGGTGATCGTCGCCGTCCTGGCGGGCATTCTGGTCGGCTGGCTCGCGCCGGGCACCGGCCGGGCACTGGCACCGCTGGGCACTATGTTCGTCGACCTGATCAAGATGATGATCGCCCCGGTCATCTTCTGCACCATCGTCCTGGGTATCGGTTCGGTACGCGCCGCCGCGACCGTGGGCAAGGTCGGCGGGCTGGCCATCGGATACTTCCTCGCCATGTCGACCGTAGCGCTCGGGATCGGCCTGCTGGTCGGTAATCTGCTCGACCCCGGCACCGGGCTGAACATCACCGAGACGGCGGGACAGGGCGCCCAGTACGCCGAGCAAGCGCACGGAGCCGGCGGCACCGTCGAATTCCTGCACAGCATCGTCCCCACCACACTGGTCTCCGCGCTCACCGAGGGCAGTGTGCTGCAGGCGTTGTTCGTCGCGCTGCTGGTGGGTTTCGCGGTGCAGGCCATGGGCTCGGCCGGGGAACCGATCCTGCGCGGTGTGGCGCTGATCCAGAAACTGGTCTTCCGGATCCTGGCGATGATCCTCTGGCTGGCCCCGATCGGGGCCTTCGGCGCGATGGCCAATGTGGTCGGCCGGACCGGGCTCGAGGCCGTGGTCCAGCTGGCGACCCTCATGATCGCCTTCTACCTCACCTGTCTGCTGTTCGTCTTCGGTGTGCTCGGCGTACTGGTCCGGCTGGTCGCGAAGGCGTCGATTTTCAAACTGTGCCGCTACCTCGCCCGCGAGTACCTGCTCATCGTGGCCACCTCGTCGTCGGAATCGGCGCTGCCGCGACTGATCGCGAAGATGGAGCATATGGGGGTCGAGCGCACCACCGTCGGCGTCGTCGTGCCGACCGGCTATTCGTTCAATCTCGACGGCACCGCCATCTACCTGACCATGGCCTCGATCTTCATCGCCGACGCGATGGGCCAGCCGTTGAATCTCGGCGAACAGTTCGGCCTGCTGGTGTTCATGATCGTGGCGTCCAAGGGCGCGGCCGGAGTCACCGGCGCCGGACTGGCCACGCTGGCCGGTGGGTTGCAGAGCCACCGGCCCGAACTGCTCGACGGTGTCGGGTTGATCGTGGGTATCGACCGGTTCATGTCCGAGGCACGCGCGCTCACCAACTTCTCCGGGAACGCGGTCGCCACCCTGCTGATCGGCACCTGGACCAAGACGGTCGATACCGAGCAGGTGCGCGATGTCCTGGACCGGAAACTGCCGTTCGACGAACAGACGATGGTGGACGACCACGGACCGCGTCCCACCGAGGAAGACGGCGCCAAGGCCCTCGTCCCGGCCTGATCCCACCCGACGGCACCCGACCCGGCCCGCTCCCGGCCGAGCACCGTTCTCCGCAACGGTGGCTCGGCCGGGGCGGGTACCGTTGCGGCCTCCGACCTCAGTCGGTGTAGGCCTCGAGCGGGGGGCAGGTGCAGACCAGATTGCGGTCGCCGAACGCCCCGTCGATACGGCGCACCGCCGGCCACACCTTCGGCCGTTCGTGCGTGAGACCGAGCGGGTACACGGCGACCTCCCGGCTGTACGGGTGGTCCCATTCCCGGACCAGGCTCGCCGCGGTGTGCGGCGCATTGCGCAGCGGATTGTCCTCGGCCGGCCACTCGCCCGCGGCCACCCGATCGATTTCGCGCCGGATGGCGATCATCGCCTCGGCGAACGCGTCGAGCTCCGCGAGGTTCTCGCTCTCGGTGGGTTCCACCATCAGCGTGCCCGCCACCGGGAAACTCATGGTCGGCGCGTGGAATCCGTAGTCGGCGAGCCGTTTGGCCACATCGTCGACGGTCACTCCGGTGCTCTTGGTGATGTCGCGCAGATCCAGGATGCATTCGTGGGCGACCATATCGTTGTCGCCGGTGTAGAGCACGGGGTAGTGCTCGCCGAGGCGGCGGGCCAGATAGTTGGCCGACGCGATCGCGGTCGAGGTCGCCCGGCGCAGTCCCTCGGCACCCATCATCCGAATGTAGGCCCAGGTGATCGGCAGGATCGACGCCGATCCGTATTCGGCCGCCGAAACCGCGTGCGAACCGCGAACCAGGGGGTCGCCCGGGAGGTACGGCGTCAGGTGGGACCGGACCGCCACCGGGCCCACCCCGGGACCACCGCCGCCGTGCGGGATGCAGAACGTCTTGTGCAGGTTCAGATGGCTCACGTCACCACCGAACCGTCCCGGCCGGGCAAGACCGACGAGCGCGTTCAGGTTCGCGCCGTCCACATAGACTTGACCGCCCGCATCGTGCACGAGGGCGCACAGTTCGGCGACCTCCTGCTCGAATACGCCGTGCGTCGACGGGTAGGTGATCATGATGCAGGCCAGCCGCTCGGCGTGGTCGGCGATCTTGGCGCGCAGATCGTCGAGGTCCACATCGCCGTTGGCCCGGCATTTCACCACTTCGACCCGCAGGCCCGCCATCGCGGCGGACGCGGCGTTGGTGCCGTGCGCGCTGGAGGGGATGAGGCAGGTGTCGCGGCGGGTGTCACCGCGGTCCAGGTGATAGCGGCGGATGGCCAGCAGGCCCGCGTACTCGCCCTGGCTGCCCGCGTTGGGCTGCAGGCTCACCGAGTCGTATCCGGTGATCTCGGCCAGCCAGCGCTCCAGATCGTGGATCACCCGCCGCAGACCGGGGGTATCCGAGGCGGGGGCGTAGGGGTGCAGCCGAGCGAAGCCGGGCCAGGTGATCGGCTCCATCTCCGCGGTGGCGTTGAGTTTCATGGTGCACGAACCGAGCGGGATCATGCTCCGGTCCAGGGCGATGTCCTTGTCCGAGAGGGCACGCAGATACCGCAGCATCGCCGTTTCGGTGTGGTACCGGGTGAATGCGGGGTGGGTCAGGAATTCCGAGGTGCGATTCTCGATCGCCGCCGCGGCGGGCTCGGCCGCAGCGATACCGAACGCGTCCAGCACCAGCGCGATATGGTCCGCGGTGGTGGCCTCGTCGCAGGCGACGGCGACGAGGTCGTCGTCCACCCGGCGCAGATTCACACCGCGCGCGGCCGCCTTGGCGACCACCGTTTCCGCTTGTCCCGGCACCCGGGCCAGCACGGTATCGAAATAGTTGTCGTGCACCAGCGCGCCGCCGAGAGCCGCCGCCAGTTCCGCGGCACGGCCGTGCACCCGGCGGGCGATGGCACGCAACCCGTTCGCCCCGTGGTAGCAGGCGTACATACCGGCGACGATGGCCAGCAGCACCTGGGCCGTGCAGATATTCGAGGTGGCCTTCTCCCGGCGAATATGCTGTTCGCGCGTCTGCAGCGCGAGCCGGTAGGCCGGGGCACCGTCGGCGTCCTTGGACACGCCGACCAGCCGGCCGGGCAGCTGGCGGGCGTAGTCGGCGCGCACCGCCAGATATCCGGCGTGCGGTCCGCCGAAGCCCATCGGCACACCGAATCGCTGGGTCGTCCCGAAACAGACATCCGCGCCCTGCTCCCCCGGTGGCGTGATCAGCGTGAGCGCGAGCAGATCCGCACCGGCGGCCACCAGTGCCCCGCGATCGTGTGCGGTGGCGATCGTCGCCGACCAGTCCACGATCCGGCCGGACGCACCGGGCACCTGCAGGATCACTCCGAAGAACTCGCCCTCGGGCAGGCCGTCCCGGGCCAGATCGGCCTCCACGATCTCGATACCCAGGGGTTCGGCGCGGGTTTCCAGTACGGTCCGGGTCTGCGGGAAGAGATCCCGGTCGACCACCAGGCGAGCGGGGGCCCGGCGATTGACCCGGCGCAACAGCGTCATCGCCTCCGCGGCCGCGGTGGCCTCATCGAGCATCGACGCATTGGCCACGTCCGTGCCGGTCAGGTCGGTCACCATGGTCTGGAAATTGAGCAGTGCCTCGAGCCGGCCTTGACTGATCTCGGGCTGGTAGGGCGTATAGGCGGTGTACCAGGCCGGATCCTCCAGCAGATTGCGCACCAGCACCGGCGGGGTCAGGGTGTCGTAGTAGCCGAGCCCGATCATCGAGGTGGCGATGCGGTTCGATTCGGCGAATGTGGCGAGTTCGGCCAAGACCTCGTGCTCGGTCCCCGGTGCGGGCAGCCCGGCGAGCGGATCGGTATCGCGGATCCCGGCCGGCAGCACGGCGGCCGCCAGTTCATCGGCCGAGGCGACGCCGATCGCGGCGAGGATTCGCGCGAATTCGTCGTCGTCCGGTCCGATATGACGATCTGCGAACGTCTGGGTCACCACGGCTCCCTGGGTGGGGCGGCCGACCGGCACGGTCGGCTGACGGCCCTCCCCCTCTGTCGCGGCGCCTGAGAGCTTCGGCGTCCGGATACGGTCCGGTCGCCTTTCACCTTGGGCGGGTGGCCCGCAGCCACCACTTTCCAGAGGCGCCGGTTCCCGCACGGTCCTGGTGCCTGAGAGATTGACGGGGAGGTGCTGCTCCTTCGGCGCCCGGATCCAGGATCCGGGACTCTCCCGCACGGCTACGACGCCCGCTCATCCTAGCCCGGTGAGCGGTACCGGAGGGCACCCACCCGGGCGGTGTGTGTCCTTGCCCTCATCCGCGCGCTACCGGTGGACGATCAGCCGGTTTTGCGGGTCAGCCGGGCCTTGCGCCGGTAGGAGAGTTCGTCTTCGGGACGTTCGCTGGTTTCCGAGGCGCGTTCGGCGGGGAATGCGGCGATGGCTCCGGTGAGCTCCCGCATGGCACTGTTCACGGCGATCCCGAATACACCTTGGCCGCCCTGCAGTAAATCGACGACTTCTTCCGGTGACGTGCACTCGTAAACCGACGTTCCGTCGGAGAACAGCGTGATATTCGCCAGATCCTGAACCCCGCGACTGCGCAGATGATCGACGGCGATCCGGATGTTCTGCAGCGAAATACCGGCATCGAGGAGTCGCTTGACGATTTTCAGGACCAGGATGTCCTTGAAGGAGTACAGCCGCTGGCTACCCGAACCCGCCGCCCCGCGGATGGAGGGCACCACGAGGCCGGTCCGTGCCCAATCGTCCAGCT
>JABFXT010000276.1 GCA_013361595.1 Nocardia sp.
TTCAGCGGTGACGACGGGCCGGCGAGCGCGACCGTCGCCGAGGCGGGCATCCCGGTCCGGGACGGCAGTTTCGAGTTCACGGTGCTGAATGTGGAGTCCGGGGTCGGTGCCGTCGGTATCGAACGCGCCGAGGGAACCTTCGTGGTGGTGAGTTTCACCGTCCGCAATATCGCGGACCAGACGAAGACCTATCTGCCACTCGGTCAGGAACTCAACGATACCGCCGGCGCGAAATACGGCCCCGATATCACCGCGACCGCGCAGCGTGCGGCAGCCGCGGCCGCACCACGCAACCTGGCGCCGGGCGAATCGCTGGGCACCCACCTGGTCTACGGCCTACCGGCCGGATCGGTGCCGGCGAGCATCACCTTCCGGGATTTCCCGCTGTCCTTCGGCACCACGGTCGCCGTGAACGCGCAGTAGCCCCGGTCAGACCGATCAGTTCAGCCGCAGCGTCCACGCGGTGCGGTGGTGCAACCGGACCCGCGCGCCCGGTGCGACATCGAATCGCCAGAACGACTCCGGTGCCGCCCCCAGCGCGACGACCAGCACGGCCCGGATCACCGCCGGATGGGTCACCGCGACCGTTCGCGGCCGGGCCGCGGCGACCACCTCGTCCAGCCAGCCGCGGGCCCGTTCGATCAGGTCCAGGATCGACTCGCCACCGTGTTCGCGGTACCCGGGCTCGCTCAGCCAGCGACCCATTTTCTCCGGCGCCAGCAGGCCCAGTTCCGTACCGCGCCATGCCCCGGCATCGAGATCGCGTAATCTCGACAGTGGTGCGGCATCCAAGCCCAGCAATCGGGCAGTCTCTCTGGTCCGCCGCTCCGGGCCCGCGAGCACCAGCGCGCCCGCAGGTGGTTCGGCCGCCCGGTCCGCCAGCGCCGCCCGCCCCGCCGGGGTGAGCGGTTCGTCGGCCGGAAACCGCGCCGCCCGCGACGCCTCGGTGACACCGTGGGAGATCAAGTCGAGTTTTCGCACACCAGGCACCGTCGAAGCATAGAAATGCCGGACTGTCACCGGTAGCCGGTTCGCACCATCACCGGTTCCCGGCCCCATCGTGCCCCGCTGCCAGCAGGAGGTGATCGAGGATGACAGATATTCTGATCCGCGCCGTTCCCGGTGCGGTCATCGACGAGATCGACCGGCAAGCCAATGGCCTGGGTATTTCCCGTACCGAATTCCTTCGTCGCAGACTCAGCCGGGAGTTCCGGCCGGTCGGCGGGGTCACCACCGCGGACCTGATCCGGCTGGCCGGACTGATCGGCGAGGAACACACCCCCGATCTGCTCTCCCCCGACCTCGCCGAGACCGAATTCGCCGATCCAGGTCTCACCGGCCCCCATCTGGTCGACGAGGCCCCGGCCTGAACATTCCCGCACCCGGCCGGCCCGGGCCGGCCGGGTGCGTTCCGCGCCCACTCCGATGTCGGTGCCCCGGTGCACACTGGGACCCGTGACCGAGTTCTCCGCCGCCACCCAGCAGTGGTTCGACGGTGCCTTCCCCGCGCCGACGGCCGCGCAGCTGGGAGCGTGGCAGGCGATCGCGGCCGGTGAGCACACCCTGGTGATCGCGCCCACCGGGTCGGGCAAGACCCTGTCGGCGTTCCTGTGGGCCATCGATCGGCTGGCCACGGGTGATCCGCCGGATTCGGGTACCTCGGTGCTGTACATCTCCCCGCTCAAGGCGCTGGCCGTGGATGTCGAACGAAATCTGCGGGCACCGCTGGTGGGGGTTCGGCAGACCGCGCGCCGCCTCGGCCTGCCGGCACCGGAGGTCAGCGTCGGCGTGCGCTCCGGTGACACCACCGCGGCGGAGCGCCGGCGGCTCCAGCGCACCCCGCCCGATATCCTCATCACCACGCCGGAATCACTGTTCCTGATGCTCACCTCCGCGGCTCGGGACACACTGCGCACCGTGCGCACCGTCATCGTCGACGAGGTGCACGCCATCGCCGGTTCCAAACGGGGGTCGCATCTCGCGCTCTCCCTCGCGCGGCTCGACCGGCTCACCGAACGGCCGGCGCAGCGGATCGGGCTGTCCGCGACCGTCCGGCCGCCGGACGAGGTGGGCCGGTTCCTGGTGGGGTCGGCGCCGATCACCATCGTGTCCCCGCCCGCGCCGAAAACCTTCGACCTCTCCGTACGGGTCCCGGTGCCGGATATGACCGAGCCGGGCGATTCGGACCAGCCCGGATCGCTGTGGCCGCATGTGGACGAGGCGATCGTCGAACTCGTCCTCGACCACCGCTCCTCCATCGTCTTCGCCAATTCGCGCCGGCTCGCCGAACGCTTGACCGCCCGGCTGAACGAGACCTACGCGGAGCGGCTCGGTGAGTCCGTCGATACGGCCCACGCCCCACCGGCCCAGCTCGGCCCGTCCACCGAGGTCGTCCACGGCGCCGAACCGTTGCTGGCACGCGCCCATCACGGGTCGGTGAGCAAGGAGCAGCGGGCCCTCATCGAAGACGACCTCAAGAGCGGCCGGCTGCGCTGTGTGGTGGCCACCAGCAGCCTCGAACTCGGTATCGATATGGGAGCGGTGGATCTGGTGGTCCAGGTCGAGGCCCCACCCTCGGTCGCGAGTGGGCTCCAGCGCATCGGCCGGGCCGGGCACCAGGTGGGTGAGATATCGCGGGGCGTCCTGTTCCCCAAACACCGCACCGATGTGGTGCACTGCGCGGTGGCGGCCCAGCGAATGCTGTCCGGACAGATCGAAGCGTTGAAGATACCCGCGCATCCGCTCGATATCCTCGCCCAGCAGACCGTCGCGGCCTGTGCGCTGGACCCCCTGGATGTCGACGCCTGGTTCGAGACGGTGCGCGGCACCGGCAGTTACGCGTCGCTGCCCCGTTCCTCCTACGAGGCGGTACTCGATCTGCTGGCGGGCCGATACCCCTCCGACGAATTCGCCGAGCTGCGGCCACGCCTGGTGTGGGATCGCGACGCCGGCACGCTCACCGGCCGGCCCGGAGCCCAGCGATTGGCGGTGACCTCGGGCGGCGCGATACCCGACCGCGGCATGTTCGCGGTGTACATGGTCGGGGAGAAGGCTTCCCGGGTGGGCGAACTCGACGAGGAGATGGTCTACGAATCCAGGGTCGGGGATGTATTCGCCCTGGGCGCCACGAGCTGGCGGATCGAAGACATCACCTACGACCGCGTACTGGTGACCCCCGCGTTCGGCCAACCCGGGCGACTGCCGTTCTGGCACGGCGACTCCCTCGGTCGCCCGGCCGAACTCGGCGCCGCGCTGGGTGAATTCGTCCGGCGCGCCGGTTCGCAGACCTCGCCGGCGGCCCTGACCGAACAGACCACCGCCGCCGGACTGGACGACAACGCCACCGCCAATCTCCGGGCGCTGCTGGAGGATCAGCGCACCGCGACCGGCCGGCTGCCCACCGACCGGACCCTGGTGGTCGAACGTTTCCGGGACGAGCTGGGCGACTGGCGGCTGGTCCTGCATTCGCCCTACGGCCTGCCGGTGCATGCGGCCTGGGCGCTGGCCGTGGGTGCCCGGCTGCGTGAACGTTTCGGCGTCGACGCCGCACCGAACGCCTCCGACGACGGCATCGTGGTGCGGCTCCCCGACACCACCGACGAACCGCCGGGCGCCGAACTGTTCGTCTTCGAACCGGACGAGATAGACGAACTGGTCACCGAACAGGTCGGTGGGTCGGCATTGTTCGCGTCCCGTTTCCGGGAGTGTGCCGCCCGCGCCCTGCTGCTGCCGCGCCGCGACCCCGGCCGCCGCGCACCGCTGTGGCAACAGCGCCAGCGGTCCGCCCAATTGCTCGATGTGGCCAGGAAATTCCCGGAGTTCCCGATCCTGCTGGAAACGGTTCGCGAATGCCTGCGCGATGTGTACGACCTGCCCGCACTGCGGGATCTGCTCACCGAGGTGGCACGTCGCCGAGTGCGGCTGGTCGAAGTGGAGACGGCCACCCCGTCACCGTTCGCCGGCGCGCTGCTGTTCGACTACATCGGCCAGTTCATGTACGACGGTGACAGCCCCCTGGCCGAACGCCGGGCCGCGGCACTCTCCCTGGATTCGGCACTGCTCGCCGAACTCCTCGGCCGGGTCGAATTGCGGGAGCTGCTGGACAGCGAGGTCATCGCCGAAGTCGAATCGGAACTCCAGCGCCGCGCGCCGGACCGGCAGGCCCGGGATACCGAAGGTCTGGCGGATCTGCTGCGGTTGCTCGGACCGATCACGGCGGCCGAAGCCCGGCAACGCTGCCGGGCGGATCCCACGGATTGGTTCGCCGAATTGGCCAAGGCCCGGCGCGCACTCGAGGTGTCCTATGCGGGTGAGGTGTGGTGGGCCGCGATCGAGGATGCCGCCCGGCTGCGCGACGCCCTGGGTGTCCCGCTGCCGATCGGCACCCCGGCGGCATTCATCGAACCGGTCGCCGACCCGCTCGGTGATCTGGTCGCCCGATTCGCCCGCACCCACGGGCCGTTCACCACGGAGTCGGTCGCGCACCGCTTCGGGCTGGGTACCGCGGTCGCGGGAGCGGCGCTGCATCGCCTGGCCACCGAGAAACGGGTGGTCGAAGGCGAGTTCACGCCGGAGACCGGCGGTTCGGAATGGTGCGATGTCCAGGTGTTGCGCCGGTTGCGGCGGCGCAGCCTCGCCGCCGCGCGACACGAGGTGGAACCGGTGTCCACCGGCACCTTCGGCCGGTTCCTCCCCGACTGGCAGCACATCGGCACCGGTGAACTGCGCGGTATCGACGGGGTGGCGACCGTAGTCGAACAACTGGCCGGAGTGCCGATTCCGGCGTCCGCGTGGGAATCGCTGGTGCTGCCGGCCCGGGTCCGCGACTACTCACCCGCTTTCCTCGACGAACTCATGGCCACCGGCGAAGTCCGCTGGTCCGGCCACGGCGTCATCAACGCCAAAGACGGCTGGATCGCCCTGCACCCGGCCGACGGAGCTCCCCTCACGCTGCCGCCGGCCGACGAACCCGAGTTCACCGAGGTCCATCTCGCGCTGCTCACGGCCCTCGGCGCCGGGCCCGCGCGCACCGCGCCACCGGGCCGGCTGCCCGACGGCGACTCCACCGCACCGCCGGTCCCGCACGGCGGTGGCGCCTACTTCTTCCGGCAGCTCTCCGATGCGACGGGTCTGCTCGACGACACCGGAGTCGCGGCCGCCCTGTGGGAGCTGGTCTGGTCGGGTCTGGTCTCCGGCGATACCTTCGCCCCGGTGCGAGCCCGGCTGTCCGGATCCACCCGGACCCCCACCGCGCACCGGACCCCGCGCCGCGCGCCGCGCGGTCGCACTTACCTGCCCCGCCCGGCGATGCCGAGCCGTTCCGGGCCGCCGACCGTGGCCGGTCGCTGGTCGCTGCTGCCCGACCGAGCGACCGACAACACCGTTCGCGCCCACGCCACCGCCGACCTGCTGCTGGAACGCTACGGCGTCCTCACCAAGGGGTCGGTACAGAGCGAGGGCGTGCCCGGCGGTTTCGCGTTGCTGTACCGCGTACTCAGCGAATTCGAGGACCGGGGCCGCTGTCGCCGCGGGTACTTCGTCGATTCACTCGGCGGCGCCCAGTTCTCCACCACCGATGTGGTGGACCGGCTGCGTTCCTTCGACGGGGACCGCCGGCCCGCGGGCGCGGCGCTGGCCCTCGCGGCCTGCGATCCGGCCAACCCCTACGGTGCCGCCCTGCCCTGGCCCAAAACCGAGGGCGGGGCCGGCCACCGGCCGGGCCGGAAAGCGGGCGCCCTGGTCGTCCTGGTCGACGGCGAACTCGTCCTCTATCTGGAACGCGGCGGCAAAACGTTGCTCACCTGTACCGAAGATCCCGCCGCCCGGCAGGCCGCGGCGGGCGCGCTGGCCGATCTGGTCCGGACCGGGCGGGCCGATTCGCTGGTCATCGACCGGGTCGACGGCGAATCGGTGCACGGCAACACCTTCGCCGCCTTCCTCACCGAAGCCGGTTTCGCCGCGACTCCGCAGGGCCTGCGCCTGCGACGTGCGGTCGGCCGTCCATAGCGCGGCGCCGGCCGAGCACTACAGTGGCGTGCGACCACTCGAGGTGATCGAGACGGTCGACGAACCGCACCTCGAACCCGCGACGCAGAAAGACAGAGTCGCTCATGCCCGAAGGTGATGTCGTGTTCCTCGCCGCCGCGCGCCTGCGGGCCGCGCTCGACGGCGAGACACTGACACGCAGCGACTTCCGGGTGCCCCGATACGCGACCGTCGATCTGCGGGGCCAGGTGGTGGACAGCGTCGCCAGTTACGGAAAGCATCTGTTCATCCGCACCGAGACGGTCAGTGTGCACACCCACCTGAAGATGGAGGGCACCTGGCGGGTGTTCCACTGCGGCCAGCGCTGGACCAAACCGCGGGTTGCCGCCCGGATCGTCCTGGGTACCGCCGAGGCCGAAGCCGTCGGATTCGACCTCGGCCTGGTGGAGGTACTGCGGCGGGGTGAGGAGCACCGCGCCGTCGAACATCTGGGACCGGATCTGCTGGGGCCCGGCTGGGATCCCACCGAGGCCGTGGACCGGTTGCGCCGGGACCCGGCCCGGCCGATCGGCCTCGCTCTGCTCGATCAGCGCAATCTGGCCGGGATCGGCAATATCTACCGGAGCGAGATCTGCTATCTGCGCCGGGTCCATCCGGCGTTGCCGGTCGGCGAAGTCGACGACCTTCCGGCACTGGTGCACGAGGCGCACCGGGTGCTGTACCGGGCCGCGCATCAGCCGCCGTGGCGGCCGCTGGCCTACGGCCGGGCCCCCCGCCCCTGCCGGCGGTGCGGGACCTCGCTGCGGGTGGAGATGCTGGGTGAGACCGTACCGGGTTACGACCGTGTCAGCCGACGCGAACGCGGTATCTACTTCTGCCCGAAATGCCAGGTCCAGCCGATCTGAGCTCGTAGGGTGGCGCATATCGGCCGTCGGCTCCGCTGTGACGGCCGCCATCGGCGCAGTAATGTTCGGCCGCTTTCCGACGACACACGGGTACCGCACTGGAAGCAGGTCCCATGAACACCCGAACCGTCCACTTGACCGCCGTCACCGGCAAGGTGCTCTCCGCGGTGCTGGCGATAGTGGCCACCGCGATGTTCTGTTACTTCCTGCTGCATCCCGCCGCGACACCGCAGGCACCGGCCCCAGTACCGCTGGGACCCGCGGCCACCACGGCTCCCGGCCACCAGCCCGCCGCACACTGAACGGCGGACCGGCTCAGCCGTCGGTGGGCACCGGCTCCAGGATCTCCGGCCGCGGTTCGGGGGCGGCGATACGCAGCGCGTCGGCCGAGGCGTCGTCGGGCTGGGTCTGCGAGCGGACCTCGGCGTCCACCCGGGCGAGATAGGTCCGGATCTCCCGGTCGGTCTCCGTATCGCTCCAGCCGAGCACCGGGGCGATGAGCCGGGCCACCTCTTCGGCGCATTCGGCGCCGCGATGCGGGTATTCGATGGAGATCCGGGTACGTCGCGCGAGCACATCGTCGAGATGCAACGCACCCTCCGCGGCCACGGCGTACACCGCTTCCACCCGGAGATAGGACGGCGCCGCCGTGATGGGCTGCCGGAGATCGGGCCGGTCGGCGGCCAATGCCATGACCTCGTCGATCAGCGAACCGTAGCGGTCCAGCAGATGCTTCACCCGGTACGGGTGCACCCCGTACTCCTCGGCCAGCTGGACGGTCTGGTTGACCAGCGCGAAATATCCGTCGGCTCCCAGCAGCGGCACCTTCTCGGTGATCGAGGGCGAGACCCGGGCCGGGATGTCCTGGGCGGCCTCGTCCACCGCGTCGTAGGCCATCACCCGGTAGGTCGTGTATTTTCCGCCCGCGATCGCCACCAGACCCGGCGCGATCCGCGCCACCGCGTGTTCACGCGAGAGCTTCGAGGTCTCGTCGCTCTCCCCGGCCAGCAGTGGCCGCAGGCCCGCGTACACCCCGTCGATATCGTCGTGGGTCAACGGCGTGACCAGTACCTCGTTCACCCGGTCCAGCAGGTAGTCGATATCGGCTTTGGTGGCGGCCGGATGGGCCAGGTCGAGATTCCAGTCGGTATCGGTGGTGCCGATGATCCAGTGCGCCCCCCACGGGATCACGAACAGTACCGAGGTGGAGGTCCGCAGGATGATCGCGGCATCGCTGACGACCCGGTCGCGCGGGACGACGATGTGCACGCCCTTGGACGCCCGCACATGGAACCGGCCCCGCTGCTGGGACAGCGCCTGTACCTCGTCGGTCCACACCCCGGCCGCGTTGATCACGACGTGTCCCCGCACCTCACCGGTGGTGCCGTCCTCGCTGTCGCGCACCTGTACGCCGACGACCCGGTCGGCTTCCCGCAGGAACCCGACCACCTGGGTGGACATCCGGATGACCGCCCCGTAATGGGCGGCCGTGCGGGCGACGGTCATGGTGTGCCGGGCATCGTCGACCACCGTGTCGTAGTAGCTGATCCCGCCGATCATCGAGTTGCCGCGCAGTCCCGGAGCCAGTCGCAATGCCCCGTGGCGGGACAGATGACGCTGTCCCGGAACCGATTTCGCGCCGCCCATGGTGTCGTAGAGGAAAAGTCCCGCCGCGACGTAGGGCCGTTCCCAGGCGCGCCGGGTGAGGGGGTAGAGGAAACGCAGCGGTTTCACCAGGTGCGGCGCCAGACGCGACATCGACAGTTCGCGTTCCCTCAGCGCCTCGCGAACCAGACCGAATTCGAGCTGCTCCAGATACCGCAGACCACCGTGGAACATCTTGGACGAGCGGCTGGAGGTCCCCGAGGCGAGATCGCGGGCCTCCACCAACGCCACCTTCAGTCCCCGGGTGGCGGCGTCGAGCGCGATTCCGGCCCCGACCACACCGCCGCCCACCACGATCACATCGAAGTGATCCTTGTTCAGACGGTCCCATGCGGCGCGGCGCTGATCGGGTCCGAGAAACTGCGTTCCGGGCTGAATGCTCATCGTCGTCCCTCCCTCGAAGCAGATACATACGGCCCGTAGAAGCCGCAGCAAAGGCGGAGGTATCGCATCAGCATCCCTCCCACGAAGCAGATACATACGGCCCGTAGAAGCCGCAGCAAAGGCGGAGGTATCGCATCAGCATCCCTCCCACGAAGCAGATACATACGGCCCGCGGAGGCCGCAGCGAAGGCGGAGGTATCGCATCATGCGGATTCGACTCCTCGAGTGCGCGATCGGCTGGGTCGGCTGTCGGTTTGCGCGTTCGGAGGCCAGCCTATCGGGCACGGCCGGGCGAAGCCCGTCGACAGCCGGGCGCGGCCGGGCCCGAATCGGAGTATGCCGAGGGAGACCACCGGCGCACGTGACCGCTGCGACACTCGTCACCGATCCGCCGATTTACGTTAGCCTCCTGCCATGCGCTATGTGGCCGCCGTCGACCAGGGCACGACTTCGAGCAGGTGCATCCTGTTCGACCGGCAGGGACAGATCGCGGGCGTGGCCCAGCGTGAGCACGAGCAGATCTTCCCGAAGCCGGGCTGGGTGGAGCACGATCCGGAAACACTGTGGCGCAACACCGAATTCGTACTCGGGGCGGTACTGGACGAAGCGGGGCTCACCGCCACCGATATCGCGGCGGTAGGGGTCACCAACCAGCGCGAGACCACCGTCGTCTGGGAACGCGACACCGGCCGGCCGATCCACAACGCCATCGTCTGGCAGGACACCCGCACCGACCGGCTGTGCACCGAACTCGCCGGAACGCAGGGCGCGGACCGTTACTCCGACCGTACCGGCCTGCCCCTGTCCACCTACTTCTCCGGCCCCAAAGTGCGCTGGATCCTCGATACCGTGCCGGGAGCCCGGGAGCGCGCCGAGGCGGGCGAACTGTGTTTCGGCACGGTGGACAGCTGGCTGCTGTGGAAGCTGACCGGGCAGCACATCACCGATGTCACCAATGCCTCCCGCACCCTGCTGATGGATCTGCGCACCCTCACCTGGGACGAGCGGATCTGCGCGGAGATCGGCGTGCCCACCGCGATGCTCCCGCAGATCCGCAGTTCCTCGGAGGTCTACGCGGAGATCGGCGCGGGGCCGCTGGCCGGGGTGCCGGTCGCGGGGATTCTCGGCGACCAGCAGGCCGCCATGTTCGGTCAGGCCTGCCTGGCTCCGGGCGAGGCCAAGAACACCTACGGCACCGGCAACTTCATGCTGCTCAACACGGGTACCACCCCGGTGTTCAGCGAGCACGGCCTTCTCACCACGGTGTGCTATCGGCTCGGCGAGGAGCCGCCGGTGTATGCCCTGGAGGGGTCGATCGCGGTCACCGGTGCACTGGTGCAGTGGTTCCGGGACAATCTCGGCATCATCTCCGCGGCGCCGGAGATCGAAGATCTCGCGCGCACGGTGGAGGACAACGGCGGCGCGTATATCGTGCCGGCCTTCTCCGGGCTGTTCGCGCCCCGCTGGCGGCCCGATGCCCGCGGGGTTGTCGCCGGTCTCACCCGGTTCGTCACCAAGGCCCATCTCGCCCGCGCGATCCTGGAGTCGACCGCTTTCCAGACCCGCGAGGTGATGGACGCCATGCGCGCCGACGCCGAGGCCCGGTCGCTGGATCTGGCGGCGACCGCGCTCAAAGTCGACGGCGGAATGGTCGACAACGATCTGCTCATGCAGTTCCAGGCCGATATCCTCGACCTGCCGGTCGTCCGCCCGCTGGTCAACGAGACCACGGCGCTCGGTGCCGCGTACGCGGCCGGGCTGGCGGTCGAATACTGGTCGGGCACCGACGATATCCGGGCCAACTGGGCCGCGGACAAGACCTGGACTCCCGCCATGCCCGATACCGAACGCGAATCCCGGCTCCGCGACTGGAACAAAGCGGTCGAACGCACCTACAACTGGGCGGACTGAACGGGCACCCGGGGTCGGGCGGCGCGGGCCAGCCGCGCCATCGCCTCGGCGAGTACGGCCGGCGCGGCGGTGGTGAAGCACATCCGCATGGCGTTCGTATAGGGCTTGCTCACCGCGAACGCCCGGCCCGGCACGAAGGCGACCCCGGCGTCGAGGGCGCGCGGCAGCAGTTCGGTGGTGTCGGTGCCGTCGGTGAACTCGGCCCAGACGAACATGCCACCGGAAGCCGACGAACAGCGCAGGGTGTCGCCGAAATGATCGCGCGCGGCGTCGACCAGAGCGGTGGCGCGTACCGCGTACACACCGCGGACGGTTTCGATATGACCGGCGAGCCAGGTGGTGTCGGCGAGCAGTTCGGCGGCGATCTGCTGGGTCAGCGCCGAGCCGCACAGATCGGCACCCTGTTTGAGCAGTTCCACCGCCCGGCACACCCGTTCCGGGGCCACCATCCAGCCCACCCGCAATGTCGGGGCGATGATCTTCGATGCCGAGGACAGCCGGATGACCGACCGCGAGTAGGTGGCCACCGGCGGCGGCGCGGGCCGGTCGAACCACAGTTCACCGTACGGATCGTCCTCGATCACCCAGAAGCCGTGTTCCTCGGCCAGCATCGCGAGTGCCTGCCGGCGCTGCGGGCTCATGGTGACGCCGCCGGGGTTGTGGAAATTGCTCACGGTGTGCACGACGGCAGGTCGTTCCCCACCGGCGATCAGTTCCGCGAGCAGGTCGACCCGCAGCCCCTCGTCGTCCAGCGGCACCGTGACGATCCGCGCGCCGGCCGCCCGGAACACCTGGAGCGCACCGACATAGGCGGGGTCTTCGACCACCACGAGTGCGCCCGGGTCCAGCAGTACTTCGGCCAGCAGCGACAGCGCCTGCTGCGACCCGTGGGTCACGAAGACCTCGGCGATATCGACCCGGCGGCCGAGCCGGTCCGATTCCCGGCCGGCCAATACCTCACGCAGCGGCCCCCACCCCGGCGACTCGGTGTACTGGAGCGCGGCGCTTTCGCGAAGTGCGGCTCCGGCGGCGGCGGCGATCCGCGCGCCGGGCAGGAGCTCGGCGTCGGGCAGGCCTCCGGCGAGGCTCAGGATATTCGGATCAGCGGTGAGTTTCAGCAGGTCACGAATAGCGGAGCTGGTGAGGCCGGCCAGCTTGCCGGCCAGCGGCGGTTCGTAGTGCGACATGGGGCCTCCGGGGAATTTCCGGTAATACCCCAGAATCATCCCACGAATTTTCACTATTTGGCATTGTGATTTCACATACTGGGATCAGCGGCGGTCCGCTATCACCCACAGCACCGTCTTCCCGTCCCTGTCCACCGTGGTCACCGTCTGCTTGTACACGGTCTTCTTCCCACCGGGCTGCAACTCGGTGAGATCGACGTCGAACGACGCCGGAGCCCGCTCGGTGATCCGCACACAATGCTCGGTACCGACCGGAATATGCGTCTCGATGGCGTCCTGGATCGTCTCCGCGCTGGAAATGGCGGGCGAATCCGCCGCGACGAACTGACGGGCTCCGACCCCGCTGCGCTCCACATAGAACTGGTGCTGGAATCCGAGAATGGCACCCGCGCCACTGGTCGTATCCCCGACCCCGTCCCCGACGATCACCCCGCCCTCCTCGCTCGCCGGGCAACTCAGTGCCGAATCGGCGACCGGAGGCGCCGACGGCTCGTCGTCTCCACCGCTGACCTCGACGATCGCCACCCCCACCGCGACCACCGCGACCAGCACCGCCACCGCCGTCACGATCCGGCCGACCGGGATCTTGCGGCGGGGTTTCTGCGATAGCGCACCGGCCACCGACTGCGGGGTGAGCTTCTGCGCGATCGGATCACTGTCCCAGGACAGACCACCCGCCCGCGGCCGTGCCGAACCCGCGGCCTGATCGGTACCGCCGGGCTGGTTCGGCTGGTTCGGCGAAGGCCAGCGCAGGTCCGGGCCGCTCTGATGACGCACGGTCGCCTGCTCCGACTCCGGCGCCCGCTCGGAAGTATTGCGCGCGGTCGGCTCCGGTGGGATCTGATGGCGAACCGTGGCGTCCGGATCAGGTGCGCCGGACGCGGGACGCGGGACCGGGCGGGAATCGGTGGGAGCCGGACGGTAGACCGGAGTGGAACTCTCCGGCGCCCGATATTGCGGGGCCGGTGGCGGGACCGGCGGCGGTTCCGGCGCAGCGCCCGGGGCCGGCCGCCAGGTCAGCCCGGAATCCTCCGGACGCGACGTCGGCTTCCAGCCCGGCGCCGGTAGCTCACCCGTCGGCGGACCGAACTCCGATACCGGCGGACCGAAATCGCCGGTGGGGGGTCCGAAATCCGCCCGGTCGGGTTCGCGCTCTCTACCTTCGCCCTCGCCGGTCACAGCCTATCCCTTCCGAGACACGCGGGTGGGGCGGCCGCACACGACCGCCCCACCCGGCAAGATTTCACTCACGTCAGTATTGGAGTGAACCACCCCACTGGGTATTGACGCCACCGAGGTTGAACGCCTGCTCCGGGTAGTTGCCCGGCGGCAGCAACGGCGGCGGCGGCGGAATCTTGGCCGCGGCATCCAGGGCCGCCGCGCCGCCCGGCTGCTGCGCGATCCAATGCTCCACGGCAGCCTTCGCCGTGTTCACCGGAGTGGTGTCGACGACAGTGTCGAGCCGGTTGTCCGGCAAACCGTTCCCGCCGGTGAACGTCGAGATATTGATGGTGTTCTCGTCGACGAACTCCACCGAGATACCGGCCTCGCCCGTGCCCGTGGGGGTCCGGAAACCCGCGGTACCGACATAGCCGGACTGGTTCGAGAAGTGGTGGGTGTTGGCGAAATGCCCGGGAGCCAGCGCACCACCGTCGAGGGCGGCACCGATCTCCATATGCGGACCCTGCATCTCGACGACCGGCGCCACCGGCGCCTCGTCCAGACTCGGCGCCTGCCACTGCGGGCTCTGCGGCTCGATCAGGGTATCGGTCTGCGGTGCACCCGGCTGCGCGTTCTCACCGTCGGTATCCGGTGCCACGGCCGGGGCGTCGCCCGGCTTCGCCGGCGGCTGCTGCCCCTGCGGCGTATTCGGCGAAATGGCCGGCTGCGCCGGGGCGGGCTGACCCGGCACCGGCAGCGGCGCCACACGCGGGGTGGTGACACCCGGCTGAGTGGGACCGGTCAGGCCCTGGTCGTTCTGGCCGTCCTTCTTCTCCGGCGTCGTGACGCCGGGCTGGCTCGGGCTCGGCGTGGGGCTGCTCTCCGGCTGCTCCTCGTTGTTCTGCACGCCCGGCTGGCTCGGAGTTGTCTCCGGACCGTTCTGCTGCTGATTGTTGGTGCCCGGCTGCGAAGGCGCAGGCGCCGGTGTCGTCGGTGTAGCAGGCTGATCGCTCGGAACGGCCCCCGCCGGCGACGCGAAAATGGCCATGGCCGCGGCAGTCGCAAGAGGCAGCGAAGTGCTCGCCACCGCCCGGCCGGCCCGGTTCGGCTTACGATGTTTCACTTTTCGCCCAATCCCTTTCCCGGATGCGGCGCCACCTGCGGCTACACCCAGTTCCGTCTCATTCGAGACACGAACTCCAGCGGGTGACCCGAAGTGGGCCTCGCTGTCCGAGTCCGAAAGGACGAACCCCCCGGCACCAAACCTCGCGACCGCCCGTCGATCGCATCTCTGCCTGGGAAGTGAACCATACTCGAGCAGTTCCGGCAATGTGGCGAAAACTCACCACCGGCAGGAACACTCACGGGTGATCCACGCATGAAAAAGCAATGACGCATCCAGGAACTTCGCGTCTTCTCCTACCCCAAGTCGTCGTGGCGCATGAGCTGGCGGGCGGCCTCCATGACCGAACCGGTGAGCGAGGGGTACACCGAAAAAGTCTGCGCCAGATCGTTGACCGTCAGATTGTTCTGAACCGCCAGCGCGATCGGCAGGATCAGCTCGGAAGCGATCGGGGCGACCACCACCCCGCCGATCACCACTCCCGTCGCCGGGCGGCAGAAGATCTTCACGAAGCCGCGGCGCAATCCCGACATCTTGGCGCGCGGATTGGTGTTGAGCGGCAGCATCACCGTGCGCGCCGGAACTGCGCCGTCGTCGATCGCGGTCTGGCTCACGCCCACCGTGGCGATCTCCGGGCGGGTGAACACCGCCGAGGCCACCGTTTTCAGGCGGATCGGGCTGACCCCCTCGCCCAGCGCGTGATACATCGCGATCCGGCCCTGCATGGCGGCCACCGAGGCCAGCGGCAGCAGACCCGTGCAGTCGCCCGCCGCGTAGATACCGGGAACAGCGGTCCGTGACACCCGGTCCACCCGCAGATATCCGCCGCGATCGAGTTCGATACCGGCCTGCTCGAGGCCCAGGTCGCCGGTGTTCGGAGTGGACCCCACGGTCATCAGCGCATGCGAGCCCGTAACGGTGCGGCCGTCGGCCAGAGTGACCAGCACCGAATCACCCGTACGCTCCACCTTGTCGGCACGGGCGTGCTTCACCAGTTCCACCCCGCGTTCGGCGAAGGCGTCCTCCAGGACCAGCGCGGCGTCGGCATCCTCACCCGGCAGCACCCGGTCCCGGCTGGACACCAGGATCACCCGCACCCCCATTTCCGTATACGCGGAAACGAATTCGGCGCCGGTCACACCGGAACCGACCACCACCAGGGTCTCCGGCAGCTCGGCCAGATCGTAGAGCTGGCGCCAGTTCAGAATCCGCTCGCCGTCCGGTTCGGCACCGGGCAGTACCCGCGGCGAGGCGCCGGTCGCGAGCAGCACCACTTCCGCCTCGACGACCTCCTCGGTCGCATCCGGAAACGACACCACGACCCGATGCGTCGCCCGGCCCGTTCCCGGCCCCGCCAACCGACCCCGCCCCGGCAGCACCCGCACCCCCGCCGCCTGCAGTTTCGACCGGATATCCGAAGACTGGGCCAGTGCCAGCGCCTTCACCCGCTCGTTGACCTCCGGCAGCCGCACTTCGGCCTGACTCGGATCGAGCGTGATCCCCAGGTTCCGGGCCCGCCGCAGATCGGTGCGTACACCGGTGGAGGCGATAAAGGTTTTCGACGGCACACAATCCCACAGCACACACGCCCCGCCGATTCCGTCGGAATCGATGAGCACCACCTGGGCCCCGTGCTGGGCCGCGACCAACGCCGCCTCGTAACCGGCCGGTCCGCCGCCGATGATTGCTATGCGGGTCATACATTCCCCTGTCCTGATCACCCGCGCGCGGCGCGGCGGCTTCGCGGCCCTCGTTCGCCGCGTCCAGCCTAGTAGGTACTGCTCCGCACAAGGTCATCGGCATTGCGCGCGTGGCCGGAACGCAATCCGAGACCGCCCGCCACGACCGCGCCGGATCACACGCGTGCCGCCGGGAGCACATTCCGGACGGCGATTTACGACGCCCCGTACCGGTACGGGCGACCACACAACTAAGCTGCCGGTGTGCCGATCTACGCTGCCTACGGGTCCAATATGGATTCGACCCAGATGCTCGAGCGCTGTCCGCACTCCCCCATGTCCGGGACGGGCTGGCTGGAGGGCTGGCGCCTCACGTTCAGCGGGGACGATATCGGCTGGGAAGGTCCGCTCGCCACGGTCGTGGAAGAGCCCGGCTCCCGGGTCTTCGTCGTCCTCTACGACGTCTCCCCGGAAGACGAACAGCGGCTCGACCGTTGGGAGGGTTCCGATTTCGGAATCCACCGCAAGATCCGGCTCCGCGTCACCCCGAGCCCCGGCAGCGGCACCGACCCGATCCTCGCGTGGCTGTACGTCCTCGACGCGTACGAAGGTGGACTCCCCTCCGCCCGCTACATAGGCGTGATGGCCGACGCGGCGGAGAAAGCGGGAGCCCCGGAGGAATACGTACACGCGCTCCGGACCCGCAACAGCCGCAACGTAGGACCCGGAAACAACTTCAGCTGAGCGGTGTTGTCTGCCCCGCCGTCGGC
>JABFXT010000066.1 GCA_013361595.1 Nocardia sp.
TCGCGTAGCGGTCCGCACGGCGAACCACATCGGCGGACAGAACCTCGAGGACGGCTTCGATGTTGCCGGCGCGGGAGGCGGCCAGGTACGCCTCGCCGATTCGCCGGCGGTGAGCGAGCTCGGCCGCCGGGATCTTCGGCTGGCCTTGAATCTTGTGGCGCGCACGGCTGGCGAGCTTCTTCGTTGTCGCGGGTGAGCGGTCCACGATCGGGGCGATCTGGTCGAACGGCACCGCGAACATGTCGTGCAGAACGAATGTGATGCGCTCATCGGGGTTCAACCTGTCCAGGACGACGAGCACCGCACGACCGATCGAATCGACCAGCACCGCTTCCTGTTCGGGATCTCGCTCCGTCGCCTGGTCTGCGATCTCGGGCAGGTCCCCACCGAGGAAGTCCTCACGGCGCGCTTGCCGGGCCCGGAGCATATCCAGACAGACGCGTGAAACCACTGTCGTCAGCCATCCGGGCAGGTTGCCGATGCTGTGCGCATCCGCGGACGCGAGTCGCAGCCAGGTTTCCTGAACCGCGTCATCGGCTTCGGCAAGCGAGCCGAGCATGCGGTAAGCGACTCCTCTGACAAGGTCACGATGATGGTGGAATCGCTGCCCGAGCGTGTCGTCCATGGCGGTCACCTTTTCTCGTCGTCAAACGTCAATACAGCAGAGACACCGACATGACCGACCACCTGGACCGAGGGAGAAGCCTACTCGATGGATATCTACACGGCGGTGGAAAGCCGCCGCGCTGTGCGCGCATTCACCGCCGAGCCCATTGCGCCAGCTGTGCTCGAACGTATGCTGTCGGCTGCGGCGCGAACCCCGTCCGGCGCCAACCTGCAACCCTGGAACATCTACGTGGTAACCGGTGCGGCGTTGGAGGAACTGAAAAAGAGCACCAGTGAGCGCGTCGCCGCTGGCGACCGCGGCGATGCACCCGAGTACCGGATGTACCCACCCGACCTGCCCCCGCCATATAAGCAGCGTCGTGCCGCTGCCGCTGAACAGCGCTACCGCGCGCACGGTATTCACCGGACCGACGCCCGTGCTCGGGCCGCGCAAGTCGCCGCGAACTGGAACTGCTTCGGCGCCCCCGCAGCCCTGTTCTGTTATATCGACCAGCTGATGGGACCACCGCAATGGGCGGACCTCGGCATGTACCTGCAGACGGTCATGCTGCTGCTGCGGGCCGAGGGCCTGCACAGCTGCACACAGATGGCATGGTCGGTCTACCACCGAACCGTCGCCGAAGTGGTCTGCCCACCAGATGGGGCGATCCTTTTCTGCGGTATGTCCATCGGGTTCGAGGACCCGACGACCTCGCACCCCCGCATCAAACGCGCACCACTGGCCGAGACCGTCACATTCATCGACGACCGGCCGCGCAGGTGAGGGGGACTACAGTCGGTACCCGGTGGGCCCGAGCTGGGCGAGTTCGGCGTCGATGTCGACCTCGATCGCGCCGAAGAAGTTGATGTTCTCGCTGTGCGCCGGACTGACGTGCGCCAGCACATCGTCATCGATCCGGTGCCCGGCTCGGCGCATCTGGTCGACGGCAAGCCCGTAATACTCTGTGGTCCAAGCGATCACCGCATTGGCGGCCAGGGTCAGGCACCAGGCTTGCTCGGTCTGGTCCTCGAGCCGGCGGGCGTGGATCGTGCCCTCGTGCGCATACAGCAGGCCCCGGCGCAGCACGTGCAGGGACTCGCCCTTGTTGAGCTGGCGGGAGATCTTGCGTCGATAGTCCGGATCCGACAAGTAACGGGCGGCGTAGACGGTACGGCGCAACGCCCCGTACTCCTCGAGCGCGGTGGCGAGGGTGTTCTGCCTCCCGGAAGCGGACAGCTTGCCGACCAGCAGCGAGTCGGTGGCGTGCCCGAACTTCAGCGACCCGGCCAACCGCAGCAGATCGTCCCAGTGCTCGGCGATCAGCCCGAGGTTGGCACGGCGGGTCATCAGCGGTCCGGCGTGCGGGAACCGGGCCTCGGTGTCCCGGCGGGAGCCGGGCCGGTACAGGGTGATCTTCCCCAGGTCCCGGATCCGGGGCGAGAGCTGCATCCCGAGCAGGTCGAACAACCCGAAGTTGACCAGCGTCACCCGTGGGTGTCGGTGGCGTGTTCGTTGACCGGCAGATCCGTTGCATTGACGAGCATTTCGTCCAGCACGTAGTGCGCTTCGCGTTTCGTGGCGACAATGATCTTCGTGCCGTAGGTGGCGTGCTGATCGGTGACATGGGCGTAGGTCGACAGCACCCGGCCGCAGTGGATGACCATCTCCCGCGCCGAGATCGACTTACCCCGGACCGGGAACCGCTGCCCATCCGACGACGACAACGTGCCGACGCCGAACACCGTGGTCAGCGGCAGCCGCTGGCGGTAGTCGATGATCGCCGGATTCGCCGCGCGCAGAGTCTCTTCCCGCACATACCATTCCGACGTCCACGCGAGGATGTCGTAGGAGATGCCGCACGCCTCCGCCATCCGGGTCGAACCGATGTTCGTCGAGTGTGCCGGCAGCACCGCGATGAGGTTGCGTTCGAGCTCCGGGGTACGGGCCTGTTTGCCCGAGGCGTGAGTGAAGCAGTCCAGGTAGCCGGTGCGTTTGTCCAATCCGATCAGAAGCGACACGATCGGCGGCGAACGGCAGCATCTCGGTCAGTTCCGCCTTCAGCGAAACCGCCTCCGCAGGCACGTCTTCGGCGGTCAACGCCATCAGGCGGTACGGTCGGCTACCGTCTTCGCCACGGCCGCCGATGCGCCCGGTTCGCTCGCCCCGGCCCAACGCGTCAGCGCCGCACGGCATTCGGCGATCGAACCGGTATCCGGCGGGGATCCGGTGGCCCAGGCGACCCGGCCGTCCGGCCGTAGGAACAGCGCGGTCGCCGTGGTATCGGTGGTCTGCGCGCGCAGCACACCGATCCGGTCCGGCAGGCCGGTCAGCGCGGCCGACCACGCCTGGTCCGCGCCGAGGTCGAGGAGCAGCGGGCGGGCGTCCCGGATCAGTTCGGCCAGCCGCACTGTGCCGTCACCGGTGGTCAATGCGAGGTCCGGGGCACTGTGGCCGACGAGCGGATGCGGCTCGGCGACTCCCATGTCGTAGCGCACATCGGCCCCGGCGAGCAACGCGGCCACTCGCGCGACCGTGGGCTCGTCGGTGAGCAGTTCGCCGAACACCGCGCGCAGCGCGCTGACGTCGCCACCGGGCGCGAGCAGGGCCGATTGGGCACGGGCCGCGAGTTCGGTGCGGACGGCCGCCTGCCGCCGCTCCCGGTCGTAGCTGTCCAGCAACCCGGGCGGAGCCCAGCCGTGGATCGCCGCCGCCAGTCGCCAGCCGAGCTCCACCGCGTCGGTGAGTCCGATGTTCAACCCCGGCCCACCGCCACCGGTGTACACGTGCGCGGCATCGCCGACCAGGAAAACCGGTCCGTCGCGGAACCGTTCGGCGACCCGGGTGTGCCCGCCGCGCAACCGGCGCAGCAGATACGGACCGGGCCCTTCGGGCGGCCCGAGCGGGATCTCGGCGCCGAGCACCCGGCCGATACTGGCCCGCATCTCTGCCAGGGTCATCGGTTCCTCGGTCACCGGTTCGTCCCATTCGACGGTGGACAGCATCGGCGGCCGGCCGGCGAACGGCGCGTAGGTGAAACCGCCGTGTTCGGTACGCAGCGACAGAAAGGGACGGATCGGACCGAAACCGGGCACCCGGAGTTCCGCGGAGACCGGGTCCACCCAGTCGGCGGGAATCGAGGCGTGGACCGTGCGGGCGGTCGTCCGGTCGTAGCCGATGCCCGGAAACCCGATATCGCGCTGTTTGCGGACGACACTGTGGGCCCCGTCGGCTCCGACCAGATAGCGGGTCCGCAGCCGGGCCGATCCGTCCGGGCCCGCGAGGTCGACCGCGATTCCGTCGCCGTCGTTCGCGACGGCCACGACCGAACCGCCGCGCCGGATCTCGATACCGAGTTCGGCCGCGTATTCGGTGAGCGCGGCGACCAGATCCCGTTGCGGGATGGGCAGGGTGTACACCGGCCCGTCGTCGAGCAGGCTCAGGTCCAGAGCGAGGCCGCCGAACATGAAGTACCGGTCGTTGGGGCGGGGTGGTCCCGGCGTTCCGCTGAGCCGCTCGTACAGCCCGCGCCGGTCCATCAGCGGCACCACCTGACCCACCAGGCCGTTGGCCCTCGGTTCGGTCTCGGCCACGGCACCGCGTTCCACCACGAGCGGGCGGATCCCGGCCCGGCCCAGTTCACAGGCGAGCAGCAGACCCACCGGGCCCGCCCCGGCGATGATCACGTCGTAGCGCATCCTCAGCTCCCCGCTTCCGGTACGGGCAGCCCGGCGGCCACCTGGGTCAGGGCGGCGCGCAGTACGACCGCGATCGATTCGGGTGGGCGAGCGGTACGGGAGTGCTCGGTAGCCACCGCGCAGGCCGAACCCACCACCGCGGCCACCAGTTTCGGATACAGGTCACGCTCGGGGTCGGCCCCGATCCGGGCCGCTACGGCCGCGGCCAGTTCCCGCTGCGCGAGCGCGTCGGCTTCCAGGACCGCACCGCGCACCGCGGGCTGGGACAGGATCTCCCCGACACCTGCGGCCCAGCGGATATCCCCCGGCTGATTCGCCTGCGCGACGTCCACGCCCAGCCCGAAGCCGTGCAGCACGGCCGCGGTGACGGCCGGCCAGAGCGGCTCCTCCGCCGGGCGGGCGCCCAGCAACCGGCCGATCTCGTGCATCCGGTCCAGATGCCGGGAGGCCACGGCCTCGGCCTTGCTGCCGAAATAGTTGCGGAAGGTGCGGTCGGAGACACCGACCGCGGCCGCGACGTCCTCGACCGTGACCGCGTCCCAGCCCTTTTCGATCGAGAGCCGGATGGTGGCGAGGCTCAGCGCCAAACGGGTCTCGCGTTTCTTGCGTTCCCGTAGTCCGGGTTCGGCATCGTTCATGCGAACCACAGTACAGATAATTTCCAGAATGGAAAGATTTCCCGATAGGAAACTATTTCAGCTGTCGAAGGCGTCCAGCAGTTTCGCCGCGGCCAGGGCCGCGGTCAGCGTGCCGTCCCGGACCTCACGCTCCACCTCACCACGCAGCGCCTTCACCTTCGGATTGTCGGCCAGGCGGCGCAGCAGCTGATCGTGCACCATGGTCCAGGTCCAATCGATCTGCTGCCGACGGCGTTTCTCGGCGAACTCCCCCGCATCGGTCAGCACCCTGCGGTGATCCAGCACGGTCTGCCAGAACTTCGCCAGGCCGGTGCCCTCCAGGCCACTCATGGTGAGCACCGGCGGACGCCACAGCGCATCGTGCGGATGGATCAGGCGCAGCGCGCCGGTGAGTTCCCGCGCCGCCGATTTCGCCTCGATCTCGTGTTTGCCGTCGGCCTTGTTCACCGCGACCAGATCGGCCAGCTCCAGGACGCCCTTCTTGATGCCCTGCAACTGGTCACCGGTCCGGGCCAGGGTGAGGAAGCAGAAGACATCGACC
>JABFXT010000061.1 GCA_013361595.1 Nocardia sp.
GTCTGCCGGCGGCGGATCGCGACCATTGCTCGTTCGACGCGCTCGACATCATCCACGGAGCCATGATATCAACGTACATATACATGCCTTTCAACATGTATATGTACTTCGATATCTACCTGAAGGGCTCTTCTCCTCATGAAGGCACGCACCCTGCTCCTCGGCGCCGCGATCGCGCTGCTCATCCCCCTGACGGCCTGCGGCGAACCCGCCGCCGAGCCGGCCCCGGGCGGCGAGCAGCGCCTCATCGGCTACCAGGTCAAACGGCTCGACCAGCTCATCGAACTCACCTTCGACCGGCTGGTCACCGACGCCGGCCTCACCCGGCGCCAATGGCAGACCCTCAACACCCTCGCCACCGGACCGGCCGGCGATGCCGAACTGACCGACGCACTGCGCCCGTTCTGGGAAGTCGACGACGAGAACCTCGGCGAGATGGTCACCGACCTCACCGCCCGCGGCTGGATCACGCGCGGCGCGGACGGGCGATACGCCCTCACCGAGACGGGCCGGACAGTGCACGCCACGGCCGCCGACTCGGTGGGCCGGATCCGCGAACTGTCCGCCGACGGAGTGAGCGAACAGGAGTTCGGCCAGATGATGGATGTCATGGCCCGCATCATCGGCAATCTGGAGCGAGCGGCGGCCTGACCCGACCGCGCACCGCACCAGCGGCACAGCGCGAAGTGACGTAGCGTTTCACCATGCAGGCCGAAACACCGTCCGAGCGTTCGCCGGGGACCCGGTTGACGTCGTTCACCAATGACGGATTCACCTTCGATGTGGTCGACGAAGGTCCACTCGACGGCAGCCCGATCGTGCTGTTGCACGGATTTCCGCAGACCGCGGCGCAATGGGCGCGTCTCACCCCGTTCCTGCACGAACACGGCTACCGCACGATCGCCCCGGACCAGCGCGGGTACTCACCCGGCGCGCGGCCCCGTGGGCGATTCGCCTATCGGATCAGCGCATTGGTCGGTGATACCGCGGCATTGATCACGGCGCTCGGCGGCGAACCCGTCCATCTCGTCGGGCACGATTGGGGGTCGACCGTCGCCTGGGCGACCGCCGCGCGCCGGCCGGATCTGGTCCGGACACTCACCTCGGTCTCGGTACCGCATCCGATGGCCTTCGTACGGTCCATGGTGAGCAGCACCCAGGCTCTGCGCACCTGCTATATGGCACTGTTCCAGCTGCCGTGGTTCCCGGAGGTGTTGCTGTCGGCCGCTTTCCGCGCGGCGGGCCCGGCCGGCGGTACCGGCCTGCGCCGGCGAGCGGCCGCCCTGTCCGGTTTCGACGACGAGCAGTTCGAGCGGGTGCGCCGCGATATCGTCGACGGCGGGGCGCTGCACTACGCCCTGAACTGGTACCGGGCGATGCCGATCGTCGATCGGCGGCAGGCCGGGCAGAAGGTGAGCGCACCGACCACACATGTATCGAGCACCCGGGACCTTTTCATAGCCGGGCGCGGTGCCGAACTGACCGCCGAATACGTGACCGGCCCGTTCGGCCACGAAATCCTCGACGCCACCCATTGGGTTCCGGAGGAACGCCCGGCCGAGTTGGCGGCGATCATCCTCGCGCGCATCCGCGCGACCGGATAACAGATCCGGCCGGGTACGGCCGCTATCCGATCCCCGCCCCGGCGGCCTGCGCGAGCAGTCCCGGTATGCGCCGGATGGTGGTGGGCGACTGCGCCGCGGGGGATCCGGCCGCCTCGGCACTCCCCCGGTCCGCCGGCACCGGAATCGCGTCGGCCCCCGGGCCGGTCTCGTAGGCGTTGGCGACGAGGGCGGCCTGTAGATGCCACAGATCATCGGCGTGCGCGGGATCGAGGCCGGTGTGATGGGCGATGCGGCGCAGGCGGTAGTCGAGGGTGTTGGCATGGATGTACAGCGCGCGGGCGGTGGTCTGCCGGTTGCGATCGTTGGCCAGATGCGTGGCCAGGGTGTGCAGCAACTCGGGCTGGGAGAGCAACGGATCCAGCGCGGTCGCCAACCGCTGCCGGGCCGGTCCGGGCCGGGTGATCTGGTACTCCACCGCCAGGTCGGCCAGCCGGTACAGCCCCGCCGGCCGGTGCAGTCGCTGCGCGAGGTCGAGTAGTTCGTGGGCGCGCCGGGTGGCTTCGGGAACCTCGTCGCGGCGCGCGTGGACGACGGTGGCCACCACGGGCCCACGGGCCGCGTCCCGCAGGCGATCGAACAGCCGGACCGCCGCGGCATCGTCGGATCGGTGGCCGGGTACGAGAACGGTGCCGCCGGCTTCGCTGAGCCGGGCGGCGGGCATATCGCCGTCGCGGCAGAGTTCGGCGCGCACTCGGCGCAGCCGGCGGCGGGCCTCGGTGCGATCGTCGCCGGTGCCGGCGGCGCCGTCCCCGAGGTCGTGGAGAGCGAGGGCCAGTACCGCGTAGGAATCCACATCCCGGAAACCGTTCTCGCGGGCCGTTTCCGCGGTACCCGTTCCCGAGATCAGCGCGGCGGCCAGCGCTTCGGCGCCGGCATGCCGCGCGGCGGTATGGGCTCGCAGCTCACGGAGGTAGGCCCGGGTGAAGCCGGTGATGACCTGATCCAGGACCTCGGCCAGCCGCTGCCCCGCGGCCACCATCACCGGACCGTCGGCGCCGCGGGCCCGCCCGGCCAACAGGTCGAGCACGAAACGAAACCCGAGATGGGTGGCGTGCTGCACCGCCTCCAGCGCCACACCTTCCGCCGCCCAGTCCTCGATCTTGCGGTACAGCGGCTCGGGTACGTCGCTCACCGGCCGGCCCTGTAGCGCCGCGGCCACCAGCTCCAGGCAACCGGCCACCACCTCGGCGGCTTCGCCGCGTACCACACCGCACGGCATCGTGGCGCCCGGCCGGTCACTGCCGACACCGGCCAGATGGTCCAGTAACTGCTGGGACAATCGGTGGGTGCGACGCAGATGCGTCACCGCGGGCATTCCGGCGATCTCCAGTTCCGGAATAGCGTGAGAGCTGCTCGTCAGCACTGACCTCGACCTCCTTGCCGCCATATGCACGGCATCCCTGGTATCTGCTGGGCCCTGCCGTCCATATCAGTAAAAACTGTAACTGATGGTGAGTTGCACCACAACGGAGGTGCCAGGATCCCCGGTCAGCGCCTGAGGAACAGATCGCTTCTCGTGTTCGAATCAGTATCTGCTGAGACAGTTGTGGTTAAGCTTGCCGTCATTCGGCTCGCGGACCGGTGAGCGGGAGGACGACGATGACGCCACGAACACAGGAATACCGAGTTGCCGAACTGGCCGAGGCCGCCGGCGTCGCGGTACGAACCGTGCGCTATTACCAGGAGCGCGGTCTGCTCGACCCGCCCCGGCGCCAAGGCCGGCACGCCTTCTACAACCACACCCACCTCGAGCGCCTGAAACTCATCGCCGACCTGCTCGCCCGCGGCCACAGCCTGGAGGGCATCGCCGACCTGCTGACCAGCGCCGAACACGGCGGCGGTGTCTCCGAACTGCTCGGATTCGAATCGGCGGCCTCGGTGGCGTGGGGCGACGGCGAAGTCGATATCGATATCGCCGAGATGTTCGACCGCTTCGGCGACCAGGCGACCCCGGAAGCGATCGCCGAGGCGATCGCCCTGGGGTACCTGCGCATCGAGGACGACCGCTTCGTCTACTCCAGCGGACGGCTGCTCGAAGCCGCCACCGCATTCGTCGCCGTAGGCCTGCCGCTTCGCTCGATACTCGCGTTGAGCTGGGAACTGGAAGCGGCCTTCGATCGGATGGCCTTCGCCTTCGTCCGGGAATTCCGGGTCAATCTGGTCAACCAGGTCCTGGAAGATCCCTCCCCCGAACGATTACTGGGCCTGGCGGGTACGCTCGCCGAACTCCGCCCGGCGGTCCGCCTGGTCGCCGACGAATTGCTCGCCCGGGCCATGGACCGCCGCATCCACGCGGACCTGCCGGAGGTCGCCCAGCAGTTGAGCCAGGCCGCCGGCACGGACCCGGCACCCCTCGACGACACTCCGCCCTCCGGGAGCCGGTGATGATCGCCTGGGTACTCGCGGCCGTTGCCGTGGCCGAGGCCGTCGGCCTGATCGTGCTGTGGCAGTTGCTGGTACGCAGCCGGCGCGAACTCGTGGCGCTCCAGCAGCGCCGGCCCGATACCCGGCAACTACTGATGAACGGCGGCCGCGAAGCGGTGAAGACCGTCTGGCAGACGGCGAGCCTGGTGCGGCGCAAGGGTTTACGCGCGGCGGTACTCAGTTCGATCGAAGACCTGGCCGGTTGGGCCCAGGTCGAAAGACCCGATCTGGCGCGGCTCACCGCCGGGGGCGACGTGGTGATCGCGTTCTCCGATATCGAAGGTTCCACCGCGCTCAACGAGCGGCTCGGCGACCGCGCGTGGGTCGCCCTCCTCGGCCGCCACGACCGCCTGATCCGCCGACGCGTCGCCGGATACGGCGGGCATATCGTGAAGAGCCAGGGGGACGGTTTCATGATCGCCTTCGGTGATGCCGAGCAGGCGGTGCGCTGCGGCCTGGAGGTGCAGGGCGCCATCGGTTCGGTGGCCGCACCGGTGGCGAGCGTCCGGGTCCGGATCGGAATCCATATGGGCAGTTCGGTTCGCCGCGGCGACGATCTCTTCGGCCGGAACGTGGCCATGGCGGCCCGGGTGGCCGCCCAGGCCCACGGTGGCGAGGTCCTCGTCAGCGAGGAGGTACGCGATGCCGTATCCGGTCGGCCGGATATCGCCGTCACCGCCACCCGCGAAGCCGAACTGAAGGGTTTCCGTGGCACCCACCTGCTCTACTCGGTCGCGTCGGCGGGGTGAGACCGGCCGGTTCCGCGGCGGACTCCACCGCTGTCGTGACGGCACCATTCGATCCGCACGCCCGATCCGGCCGGCGCCGTATATCGGGCAGCGGACGATTTCGTCTGCATTCCCGATTTCTATCCCGCGGTGCGGATCTGGGTGAGGAACTCGGTGTTGGTACGGGTCTGGCGCAGGCCGGTCAGCAGCAGTTCGAGGGCCTGTTGCGGATCGCGGCCGGCGAGGGTTCCCCGGAGCGACCCGGTCGCTGCGCGCTCGTCCGCGGACAGCAGCAGCTCCTCTTTGCGGGTGCTCGACCGGTCGATATCGATCGCGGGGAACAGCCGCCGGTCGGCGAGGTGACGGTCGAGTTTGAGTTCGGCGTTTCCGGTGCCCTTGTACTCCTCGAAGATGACGGTGTCGGCGAGTGAACCGGTCTCGACCAGGGCTGTCGCGATAATGGTGAGCGAACCACCGTTCTCGATATTGCGGGCGGCGCCGAGGAACTTCTTGGGCGGTGCGAGGGCCGTCGCGTCCACACCGCCGGAGAGGATTCGCCCGGAGCCGGCGGCCGCCGAGTTGTAGGCCCGGGCCAGCCGGGTGAGCGAGTCCAGCAGCACCACCACGTCGCGGCCGGACTCGACGAGGCGTTTGGCCCGTTCGATGGCCAATTCCGCGAGCGCGATATGGTCCCGGGCGGGCCGGTCGAAGGTCGCGGCGGCGATCTCGGCGGGCACCGAGCGGGACAGGTCGGTCACTTCTTCCGGGCGTTCGCCGACCAGGACGAGCATCAGCTGGCATTCGGGATGGTTCTTGGCGATACCGTGGGCGATGGACCCCAGCACCGAGGTCTTGCCCGCTTTGGGTGGTGCGACCACCAGGGCTCGCTGGCCCTTGCCGATCGGCATGACCAGGTCGGTGACCCGCGTGGTCATTTCGTGCGGTTCGGTTTCGAGAACCAGACGGTCCTGTGGGTAGAGCGGGATCAGATCGGCGAAATGTGCTCGTGCGTCGACTTTTTCGGCCGGAATGCCGTTGACCGTGGCCACTCCCGTCAGCGTGGGCAGCCCGCCGTCGCGGCCGGGTCCGGCTGTGCCGGTGAGGATATCGCCGCGCCGGAGTCCGTACCGGTGGATCAGCCGGGCCGGCACGCGGGCATCGCGTGGTCCGGGCAGGTAACCGTCGACGCGCAATGCCGCACGGTGACCGTCGACGTCGAGTATTCCGGTAACCGATGCCGCCGAGGCGGTCGCGGTATCGGCTATCTGGACAGTGTTGTTCTGCATGGGGTCCTCCTCGGAGGGAAATCGTGGATGAGGCGGGGCCGACGGCCGCGGCGGGGAAGGCGCTCGCCGTACCGCCGAAACGCCGCACAGCCGGAGAAAAACTCCGGGACGCGCACAGGGTTCCCTGGCATTCGGAAAACTGCCGGGGTGAACGGTGAGCCTTGTGGGAGGGAGTCGACACCTACATCCACAAGATGAAGATGGCACCAACGGTAGCGCCACTCCGCACAACACGCAACAGTGCCCGATTGTTCCACCGGTCACCGGCCGATCCGCGGGCCGGCCGCGGCGTGGCGAGACGGGCCGTGCCCGCTGTCCGGGAACCCGGACGACGCGCGAGACGTCCTGAGAATATGAGTACACATCCGCCCGGAGAAATACCGGCCGTATCCGCGCAGCCCTGTCCACACGGCGCGGATACGGGCCCACGCCTGCTCTACGCTGCCCGGCACGGCCAGAGCACGGTCAATGCCGGTCTCCGTCCCGCGACCCCCGCCGAAGCCGACGATATGGTCATCGAGCTCACCGAACTCGGCGCACGCCAGGCCGTCGCCCTCGGACGCTGGTTCGCCGCGCTTCCCCCCGAGCAGTTCCCGGATCTCGTGCTCTGCTCACCGTATCGGCGGGCGGCGACCACCTGGCGGCTCGCCGAGGCCGAATTGCGGGCCGCGGGAGTCGCGGTGCCCTGCCTGGTAACCGAGCCGAACCTGTACGACCGGTTCCGGGGCGCCCTGGCGCATATTCCCGCCGAGGATGTGCGGCAACGCTACCCGGAGCAGTACGCGGCCGAACGGGCCGATCCGCTGGGCTACCGGCCGCCCGGCGGCGAATCCTTCCTCGATGTCGCCGACCGCCTGACCGGGGTCGTCGATCGTATCGCCGCCGATACGCGGCACCGCCGAGTGCTGATCGTCGCCCATGACGCGGTGATCCTGCTGCTACGCCGGCTGCTCGAACATCACGACGACGCCGCGACTCTCGCCGTCGCGGCGGCCGGCCTGGCCGGAAACGCCTCGGTCACCGCGTGGGCCGGGGAAGGGGACGACTACCGGCTGCTCTACTACGACCGGCGCGACCACCTACTCGCCCTGTGACGGGCTCTCGACGGTCCGGCGGCCACCGAGGTATTCGGCGAAATGCCGCTCGATGGCCCGGAACAGCCGGACCTGGTTCTCCGGATTCTCGAATCCGTGCCCTTCGTCGTCGGCGACGAGATATTCGACCGGGACACCGCGCTCCCGCAGGGGAGCGACGATATTGTCGGACTCCTGCTGGACGACCCGAACATCATTGGCGCCCTGGGCGACCAGCAGCGGGGTGCGGATCCGGTCGACCATGGTGATCGGCGAACGGGCCAGGATATCGGCCTCCTGGGCGGGGTCGGCCGGATCACCGACGTAGCGATACCAGTTGTTGGCCATGGCGGCCCGCACGAACGGGGGAAGCGTCCGCATGAAGTTCGCCAGATCGGAGATGCCCACATAATCGACGGCGGCGGCGAAGTAGTCCGGGGTGACCGTGACACCGACCAGCGCCGCGTATCCACCGTAGGAGCCGCCGGCGATCGCGATGCGGTCCGGATCGGCGTAGCCGCGGGCCACCGCCCAGTCCGCGGCATCGATCAGATCGTCGTGCATCTTGCCGGCGAATTCACCGACGGCGGCGGTGAGATGCCGTCTCCCGTATCCGGAGGAGCCGCGGAAATTGACCTGCAACACCGCATAACCGCGGTTGGCCAGGAACTGCACCGCCGGACCGTAGCCCCAGGTGTCGTGCAACCACGGTCCACCGTGCACCAGCAGTACCAGCGGTAACTTCTCGGGTGCGACGCCGACGGGCAGTGTCAGGAATGCGTGCAGCCCGAGGCCGTCGCGGGCCGGGAACTCGACGGGTGTCATCGGGGCGAGCGCGTCCGGAACGAGGTGGGGGTAAGGGCGGAACAACAACCGGCTCGCCCCGGTGCTGTGGTCGTAGAACCAGGTCGCCCCCGGATCACGGTCGTGGATGAAGGATACGACCCAGCGCTGCTCGGTCGCGTCGGAGGAGACCGTGTGCAACACACCGTCCGACAGCGTGGCGAGCGCCGCGTGGACCTCGGCGAAGTGCGGATCCAGGATTTCGATCCGGGGCCGGTCGCCGACGAAGCGGGCCGCGATCACCGCGCCGGTCCGCTCGCTGAGGAACAACGACGGTGGCAGGCCCGGGGTCATACCCATCGTGCACAGACTGTGCCCGTCCACGGCCGCGACCACGGTCTCGGCGCCGGTCTCCCGGTCGATGCGGACCAGGCGCAGATCGTCGGAGTCCTGATAGGAACCGAGCAGCAGACCGGTGCCGTCGGGTGTCACCAGGGCCGGCAGGACCCCCACGGGGTGTTCGGGGCCGCCCAGCCGATGGACCAGCCGCTTATCGCCGGTATCTCGATCGACCGCATAGAACTCGTGGGCGCCGTCGTCGGCCTGTGCGATGTAGAACGCCGCCGCGCCGGCCCGATCCACCAGGAAGGTATCCGTCGGCGCGGGCCGCTCGAGATGCGGGGTCGTCTCACCGGTGGCCACATCGATCCGGAACAGATCGACGAACAGCGGCCGGCGATTCATCCAGGCGAAAACGCTACCGGGAAACGATTTCGCCGGCTCGACCGCGAACACCCGCGATCCCGGCGGCATCGGTGTCAGGTCCACCGCCGGTCCGTCGGGAGCGTCCGGGTCCACCCGGTACAGATGCCAGTCCTCGTTGCCGTCGGTGTCCTGCAGGTAGAGCAACCTACGCGAATCGTCGGTCCAGTAGTAGGTCTTGATCCCGCGGCGATCGTCGTGGGTGACGCACACCGCGTCCTCGTGTTCATCGGTGATCCCGCGGACCCAGACGTTCGTCCGCCCGTATCGCGGGGCCAGATAGGCGATCCGGGTGCCGTCCGGGGAGATCGACGCACCCGAGAACACCGGATCGGCGAAGAATTCCGCCACATCGAACAGCTCGGGTGGCGTCTCTCGGTTCGGTACCACGGTCATCGAACTCCGCTCGGGGTTGACAGCACTGAGTACAGGCGATGCGCCCGCGGCGAGCGCACGGTGGCCGGTGTTCCGGACGCGAACTCGGCCACTGGAAACCGAGGTAACACTATGCCGTAGCGGCAGGGTCAATCCCTGGTCGCCACCACCGCGGAACGGGGCGCCGGAAGACGGTGGCCGATATTTCGGTGGCGCGGCGCGGCCGCGCGCGGTTACGGTGATCCCGGTCGCGACGAGGTGGCCGAAGGAGGGAAAAACCGTGTCCACCAAGCTGAATCAGCTCATCGCCATCGAGAAGGGCGCGAAAGCGCAGGCGACCGCCGACGTGACCGCGGCCTACCAGCGCGTGGGCAAGGTCGAGCTGCTGGCCGGTATCTCGCGCACCTACCGGCCGTTGGACGATATGGGCGAAGAGCTGCCGTCGGAGTCCAAGCGGGTCCAGGTGCGGGCCGGCGAGGTGATCGCCGATGTGAAGCGCACGCTGACCCGGTTGTTCGATGTGACGGCGACCAAGGACTCCGCCAACTGCTCGGCGAAGGCCGATATCACGGTCGACGGCGTCACCATCGCCCGCGAGCTGCCGGTCACCTATCTGCTGTTCCTGGAGAAGCAGCTGAGCGAGCTGAAGAAGTTCGTCGCCAAGCTGCCGACGCTGGACCCGGCGGAATCGTGGTCGTTCGACGAGGTCACCGACTGCTACGCGACCCAGCCGTCGCAGACCGTGCGGACCAAGAAGGTGCCGCGCAACCACGTACTGGCCGCGGCCACCGACAAGCACCCGGCGCAGGTGGAGGTGTACCACGAGGATGTGGTGGTGGGCCGCTGGACCACCACCAAGTTCTCCGGCGCGCTGCCCGCCAAGGAAGTCGGTGACCTCGCGGATCGGCTCGGCAAACTGCTCGACGCGGTACGCATCGCCCGGGAGACCGCGAACGCGACGCCGGTGACCGATATCGAGCCCGGTGACGCCATCCTCGGCTACCTGTTCGGTTAGCCGGGACACAGACTCCCCCTCCGGGGGGATGGAGCACAATCTGAAACTGAATATGAGACTCACCCGTGCGGGTGCTGCCAGGGCCTGCCGACAAACTCAGCTTCTCGCTCCAAGTTCTACAACTCCATCGATCGCTCGACGTGCGGATACGCTGCTACGCACCCCCGAGATCCGGGTTCGATTCCCGGTGGCGGCTCTACCTGCCGCTGTAGCGTAAAGGCAACGCGCGGGGTTACTCAGGATGACTCGTAGCCGCGGTTCGGCGATCACAGGTGGGGCAGACGATAGCTCATCCGGTAGAGCATCGGACTTCGGATCCGAATGTAGTGGGTTCGAATCCCACTCGTTGACCAGGAGGGGCCGGGAAGGGTATTCCCGGCCCCTCCGCCTGTCCGCGGACCCGTTCGGGCGAATTGCGGCGGACAGCCGGTCGATTCAGTGCCGGTCGAGGATCGCGGCGAAATCGGTACCGTCGGGCAGAGATCCGTATTGCAGATCACGATCGTCGCCCAGCCGCGCCGCGAGGAACGCCTCCGCGACCGCGGTCGGCGAGTAACGCAGCAGCAATGCCGCCTGCAGGCCCAGGGCCATCGATGAGGCCACCGCCCGGGCTCGCAACTGCGCCCGGTCCGACGGGAGCACCGCGAGTTCGGTGAGCGCGGCGCGCATCCGGTCGTGATGGCGGTCGAAGAGCGCGGAAGCACCACGGGCCGTGGCGAGTTCGGCGTCGAAGGCCTGGACCGACTCCGGTTCGCGGGTCATCGCGCGCAGGACGTCCAGGGCGATCACATTGCCCGACCCCTCCCATACCGCCATGACCGGCTGCTCCCGGTACCGGCGGGCCAGCGGGAACGCCTCGGTGTAGCCGTTTCCACCCAGGCATTCGAGGGCCTCGTAGGCGTGCTGCGGACCGCGTTTGCAGATCCAGTATTTCGAGACGGCGGTGGCGAGTCGGCGGAAGGCCTTCTCGCCGGGACCGGCATCGGCGTCGTGGGCGCGGGCCAGACGCAGCGCGGTGACCGTGGCGGCCTCGGATTCCAGCGCGAGATCGGCGGCGACCGCGGTCATGGCGGGCTGGTCGATCAGTGTCGCGCCGAAGGCGGAGCGGTGCCGGACATGCCACAGCGCCTCGGCGACCGATTGCCGCATACCGGCGGCCGAACCGTACACACAGTCGAGGCGGGTGCGCGAGACCATTTCGATGATGGTGCGCACGCCGCGCCCCGGTTCACCGACGAGATAGCCCACGGTGCCGTCGAGTTCGATCTCCGAGGACGCGTTGGACTTGTTGCCGAGTTTGTCCTTGAGCCGCTGGATCCGGAACACATTACGGGTGCCGTCCTCGAGCACCCGCGGAACCAGGAAGCACGACAGGGCGGAGTCGCCGGCGAGCGCCGTACCCCGGGCTTGCGCCAGGATCAGGAAGGCGTCGGACATGGGCGCCGAACAGAACCACTTGTGTCCGGTGAGCGACCAGCTGCCGTCCGGGTTCGCGACCGCGCGGGTGGTGTTGGCCCGCACATCGGAACCGCCCTGCTTCTCGGTCATCGCCATCCCGAAGAGCACACCGGGTTTGTCGCCGGGGGCCCGCAGCCGGCCGTCGTAGCCGCGGCTGTAGAGCCGCGGCAACCAGGTGTGTGCGATCTCGGGGGTGAACTCGAGCGCCGGGACCACCGAGTGGGTCATCGAGATCGGGCACGCGTGGCCGGCCTCGACCTGCGCGAACAACATGAATGTCGCGGCCCGGGCGACATTCGCGCCGGGCTTGGGGTCGGCCCAGGCCGCGGTATGCGCGCCGTGCGCCACGGCGGCGCCGATGATCCGGTGATAGGCCGGATGGAACTCGACCTCGTCGATCCGGTTGCCGTACCTGTCGTGGGAGTGGAAGACCGGGGTGACCGTATTGGCCAGTTCGGCGTCGGACCGGAAGGATTCGGTACCCACCAGATCGCCGACGTCGGCCAGCGCCCCATTCGCCCATCCGGCCTCGTGCCGGGTCACTCCCTCGAGCAGCGGGATGTTCGAGGTGTACTCGTTCACCTCGGTGCGCGGCGGCGCCTGGTTGAAGACCTCATGGGTGCGGAATCCCGCGGGGGCGATGGTTGTCACGAGGGTGTCCCTTCGATATCTCGGGGCCGTTGCCGGGAATCCGGCGCCGGGCGGGCCGTGGCGACGGTGTAGTCGATGCCGTGGAAACAGAACCGCAGGATCGACTCGACGATGCGGCGGTCGCCCGTGTCCTCGTCCCCGGTGACGGCGTGGCTCGGGGAGAGGCGGCCGGTGAGCGCTTCGCTGATCGCACCGATCAACGCGGCGGCGGTGACGCCGAGATGCTGGTCCGGGAACACTCCGGCCCGGATGCCCGCCCGCAGGATCTCGGTGGTCAGTTCGTGATAGGCGGCGCGGTAGGTGAGGCGCTCGGCCTCGATACGCGGATCGACCGGCTCGAACAGCAGCGACCAGGCCAGCTGGCGGCCCCGGATCGCGCGCATCGCGAACGTCTCGACCAGGGCGCGCAGCTGCGCGGGCGCACCGTCGGCCCGGTCGACCGCGGCGCGCACCACGGCCAGCTCCTGATCCGCGCCGGTGCGGAAGACCGCGGCGAGCAGGTCGGTGTTGCCGTCGAAATAGGAGTAGACCGTGCCCACGCTGAGCCCGCTGCGCTCGGCGATCGCCTTGACAGTAGCGGCGGCGAATCCGCCGGTCGCGACGAGTGCGGTGGCTTCGTTCAGCAGTGCCGCCCGCCGCTGCGCCCGGGCGGCGCGCGTTTTCTCCGTCGGCCGGTAGACCACGCTGCCCGCACCCCTTCCGGTAAGTTTTGAATCGTGATTCAATTCTTTGCACACGAACTGTAGACCGAAACCCGGACCACGGCAATGCCCGGTGGACCGACGGCGGTGCGCCGATCGGCGCCGAAGTCGCGCGCCGGCTCCAGCGTTCCCACCGCGGGTGCCCGGCTCGAACTGGCCGAGCTGCGCGAATACCTCACGGGCACACTGGCGCGCTACTAGATTCCCCGCGAACTGGTACTGGTGGACGAACTGCCCCGGAACCCGTCGGGCACGCTCACCGAACACGTCCTCCGCCGGGCCCTCGTCGCCGGCTGACCGCACCGTGGACCCGGCTCTCGGGGAACGCACAACGATCCCGGAGCGGGGCCAGATCCGGACGGCGGCCCCGATCCGGGCAGAATATGCCCGGTGAGCGCAACATTGCAGGCCAGCGGCCTCTCGGCCGGGCACGCCGAACGCATCCTGTTCGCCGACCTCGATCTCACCCTCGCCCCGGGCGATGTGATCGGACTGGTGGGCGTCAACGGCGCGGGCAAATCGACTCTGTTGCGGATGCTCGCCGGCGGCCTGCCGGACGAGGGCACGATCACGCTGAGCCCGCCCGACGCCACGGTCGGCTATCTCGCCCAGGAACCCGAACGCGTCGACGGTGAGACAGTGCTCGGATTCCTCGCCCGGCGCACCGGAGTCGCACACGCCCAACAGGTCATGGACACGGCTGCCGAACACCTCGGGGCCGGCGGCGCCGACGACTACTCCCCCGCCCTCGAACGCTGGCTGGCACTCGGCGGCGCCGATCTGGAGCAGCGGGCCGCGGAGACCGCCGCCGACCTCGGCCTCACCGGCAGCCTCGCCGGCGGTCTGGACACACCGATGACCGGCCTGTCCGGTGGTCAGGCCGCCCGCGCCGGTCTCGCCTCGGTGCTGCTGTCACGTTTCGATATCCTGCTGCTCGACGAACCCACCAACGACCTCGACCTCGACGGGCTCGAACGTCTCGAACGCTTCGTCACCGGGGTACGGACCCCCCTCATGATCATCAGTCACGACCGGGAGTTCCTGGCCCGCACCGTCAACGGGGTCCTCGAACTCGACCTCGCCCAGCAGCAGGTCGGATTCTACGACGGGAGCTACGACTCCTATCTCGCCGAACGCGAGATCGCGCGGCGACACGCCCGCGCGGCCTACGACGAATACGCCGATACCCGGGCCGGTTTGGAAGCCCGGGCGCAGATGCAGCGCAACTGGCTCGAACACGGTGTCCGCAATGCCCGCCGCAAGAGCAAGACCGATTCGGACAAGGCGGGCCGCAAGATGCGCGCCGAGTCCACCGAGAAACAGGCCGCCAAAGCCCGGCAGACCCAGCGGCGAATCGAACGACTGGATGTGGTCGAGGAGCCGCGCAAAGAATGGGAACTGCGGATGACGATCGCGACCGCGGCGCGCAGCGGTTCCGTCGTCGCGACCGCGACGAACGCCACCCTCACCCGTGGTGACTTCACCCTCGGCCCGGTGACCACCCGGATCGACCGATCCGACCGGATCGTCCTGGCCGGGCCGAACGGTTCCGGGAAATCCACCCTGCTCGGCCTGCTGCTCGGCAAATTCACTCCCGACACCGGCACTGCCACGCTCGGTTCGGGTGTCCAGATCGGCGAGGTCGACCAGGCGCGCGGCCTGTTCCGCGGTCCCGCGACCCTGGCCGCCACCTTCGGCGCGGCGATGCCCGACTGGCCCGATGCCGAGACGCGGACCCTGCTCGCGAAATTCGGCCTGCGCGGCCCGCACGTCAACCGGGCCTGCGATACGCTCTCGCCCGGTGAGCGCACCCGCGCCGCGCTGGCGCTGCTCCAGGCCCGCGGCGTGAACCTGCTCGTCCTGGACGAGCCGACCAACCATCTGGACCTACCCGCCATCGAACAGCTCGAACAGGCCGTCGACTCGTTCACCGGCACGCTCCTGCTGGTGACCCACGACCGCCGCATGCTGGATTCGGTGCGGGCGAACCGCCGCTGGGAGATGGCAGGCGGGCAGCTCACCGAGGAGTAGAACGACATCGCGGGCCGGCTTCAGCGCCCGGCTGCGATCAACCGGCAATCGGCCTCGAGCAGCATCCAGGCGCTCAACTGGACCGAGAGATCGCGGCTCCGGTTCGCCGCGTCCGCGGCGGACGCATCCGTCAGCTGGGGCAGGGTTTCCGGTGGTTCCGGGGCGGTGACCGTACGAACGATCCGCGGGGCCGGACATGTACGGCGGGAGCGTATCGCGCCACGGCGCCGCCGGCACGGCGCCGCCGGCACGGCGCCGTGCCGGCATGCGTGACCGACACCACTCGAGCGTGGTGCCGCGCGGCGTCTCGCTACGCGCGATCGCGCGCGAGCTCCGTTTTCGCCCGCGCCAGCAGTTCGTGTTGCCGTGGCTCGCAATACGCCCACCAATCCGGGTGGGTCACCGGATCACGGACGACATCCTGCAACGCCGCGGCATGGGCGAGGATCCGGCCGCGCAACTCGTCGGAGCACAGGAGCTCGACCTGCTTCTCCGCCAGCCAGACACCTTCGATCAGTCGCCGCGGATCCGCCGGAGTACCGCACCGCTCGCGGATATCGAACTCGGTCTGCAGTCGTTGCGCCGCCTCGAGATAGGCAAGAATCGCCGATTTGAGCTCCTCGCGATGGGCGAGCCGGCTCTCGGCCAGGAACTCACGCCTGGACTGTCGTGTCGAATTCCGCTGCACCAGCAGTGTCGCCGAGGCGCCCAGCGCCGCGCCCAGCAGGGGGACCAGACTCGTCACCAATGTCGACACCACAGCTGAGGTCACCGCCAGATCTTCGCCGAGCGACGGTCGATCCGGGAAATCGAGCTCCGGTCCGGCACCGGGTTGCGGCTCGGCATCGGGCCGGGTTTCGGCTTGACCTGGAGCGCACTCCAACTTCTAGCCTGGGGTCATGCGATTCGCGTTCAAGACCTCACCCCAGGAAACCACCTGGGCCGATATGCTGGCCGTCTGGCGGGCCGCCGACGATATCGAGATCTACGAATCCGGATGGACCTTCGACCACTTCTATCCGATCTTCTCCGACCCCACCGGCCCCTGCCTGGAGGGTTGGACCACCCTGACCGCACTCGCGCAGGCCACCGAACGCCTGCGACTCGGCACGATGGTGACCGGCGTGCACTACCGGCATCCGGCGGTGCTGGCCAATATGGCCTCGACCCTCGACATCATCTCCGGCGGCCGGCTGGAACTCGGGATCGGCGCCGGCTGGAACGAGGAGGAATCCGGCGCGTACGGTATCGAGCTCGGCACCGTCACCGAGCGTCTCGACCGGTTCGAGGAAGCGTGCCAGGTCCTCATCGGTCTGCTGAGCCGGGAGACCACCGATTTCGCGGGCAAGTTCTACCGATTGACCGAGGCCCGCAACGAACCCAAGGGCCCGCAGCGCCCGCACCCCCCGATCTGTATCGGCGGCAACGGCGAGAAGCGCACGCTCCGCATCACCGCCCGTTATGCCCAGCACTGGAACTTCGTCGCCGGGACGACCGAGGAGTTCGCCCGCAAACGCGATGTGCTGGCGGGTCACTGCGCCGATATCGGACGCGACCCGAAAGAGATCTTGCTCTCGGCGCAGCGGCGGCTGGACCCTGGACTCGGCTACCGCGAGCTGATCGATTGGGCGGCCGCACTGGGTGCCGAAGGCTTGGAACTCGCGATCGTCTACCTGCCGCCGCCGCACGACCCGGCGGTGCTGGAACCGCTGGCCGAAGCCATCAGGGATTCCGGGCTCGCCTCCTGAACCAGGCGGATCCGCGCCCCTTCGGCCTGCATTCACCCGCGGCCGAGCAGGGTGGCACGCTGCTCGTCGA
>JABFXT010000482.1 GCA_013361595.1 Nocardia sp.
GCATTCACCCCGGGCCGGGTTGGTCATGTACCCCGACGCCGAGGTGAAACTGCGCGGGGTGACCGTCGGTGCGGTGCAGTCCATCGCCGAACGCCCCGACGGAACCGCCGAGATCGAATTGGCGATCGACCGCGGGCAACTCGATCGCATCCCCGGTGACGTCACCGTGGATATCGCCTCCACCACCGTGTTCGGTGCCAAGTACATCCAGCTGGTGCCGCCCGCGCAACCTTCGGAACGTCGTCTCGAACCCGGGCAGGTCTTCGCCGCCGAAAGTGTGACGGTCGAGATCAACACCGTCTTCCAGCAACTCACCCAGGTGCTGGGCGAGATCCAGCCGGAGAAACTCAACGAGACCCTCGGCGCACTGGCCAACGCCATGCGCGGCCGCGGTGACCGGGTGGGCCAGATGCTGGTCGATCTCGAGGCGTTCCTCGCGAAACTGGAACCGGGCTTGCCCGCGTTGCGTGCCGATCTCGCCATGGCACCGCAGGTCGCCGGCACCTACGCGGATTCGGCGCAGCCACTGCTGGACACGGTCGGCAATGCCACGAAACTCGGTGACACGGTGGTGGCGGAGCAGCAGCAACTCGACGTTCTGCTCATGAGCCTGATCGGCCTGGCCGATACCGGTAACCGGGTGATCGGTGACAACGGTCCGGCACTGGCGAGTTCACTCGCCGCGCTCGTGCCCACCACCGATCTCACCAACCGCTATCACACGGCGCTGACCTGCGCGCTGGACGGCCTCGGCTATCTGGCGTCGGTGAAACCGGTGCAGGTCCCCGGAATCGGGCTCTCGGCGAACTTCCTCTGGGGGGTGGAACCGTACCGGTATCCCGACCATCTCCCGAAGATCGCGGCCAAGGGCGGACCGCAGTGTTCGATGCTGCCGGTCGGCTACGAGGACTTCCCGCCGTTCGTGGTCACCGATGTCGGTGCCAATCCGCAGGCCGGTCCGTTCCGTCCCGGACTCACGTTGAACACCGAATCGCTGGCCAGAGCGTTGTTCGGTCCGGCCGCCGCCGGGAAGGAAGCCCCGCGATGACCAACCGCAACACACCTCTGCTGAAATTCGGCATCTTCGCCGCGGTGATGGTGGTGCTCTCGGCCTGCCTGATCATCGTTTTCGGTGAATACCGCAGCGGATCCACCAACGAGTATTCGGCGGTGTTCGCCGACTCCTCGGGGTTGCGCGAAGGCGATACGGTCCGGGTGTCCGGTGTCGTGGTCGGCTCCGTCCGCGGTGTCGACCTCGAGCGGGACCAGCGGGTGCGGGTGGAGTTCGACGCCGACCGCACCTTGCCGCTGACCACGGGCACCCAGGTCGCGGTGCGGTATCTGAATCTCGTGGGCGACCGCTATCTCGAACTGGTCGACAAGCCCGGTAACGATCTGCCCGCGGGCGGTGAGCTCCCGATCGAGAACACTGTCGGCGCACTGGATCTGGATCTGCTGCTGGGCGGGCTGAAACCGGTGATCCAGGGCCTGAACGCGCGCGACGTGAACGCGCTGACCTGGTCGCTGCTGGAGATAGTGCAGGGCAAGGAGGACACGGTGAACTCCATTCTCGGCCGCACCGCCTCCTTCTCCGCTGCGCTCGCCGACAACAACGAGGTCATCGCGCAGCTGATCGACAACCTGAAAACCGTGATGACGACACTGCAATCGGACGGCGGCCAGTTCTCGAACCTGGTGGATCGGCTCGAACAGCTGATCACCCAGCTGAGCAACGACCGTGACCCGATCGCCGCCGCGATCGACTCGCTGGAGAGCGGTACCGCCACGGTCGCCGATCTGCTCACCCAGGGCCGCCCGTCGCTGGCCGGTGCCATCGACCAGGTCAACCAGCTGGCCGCCAATATCGACGGCGACAAACAGACCCTCGACACCGCTCTGCGGAAGGCCCCGGAGAACTTCCGCAAACTGGTGCGGACCGGCGCCTACGGCAACTTCATCCAGTACTACCTGTGCGATCTGACCCTGCGGGTCAACGATCTGTCCGGTCAGGTCGTGGAGATCCCGGCAGCCGTACAGACCGACGGAAGGTGCGCTCCCTGAGATGTTTCGATACCGCGGAAAACATCTGCTGCGGCACGGCCTGGTCGGGATCGTGCTCATCGTCTGTGTCATCTCGCTGGGGTTGCAGTCCCAGCAGGTGATCGCCTGGGGAACGACCGTTCGCTACCAGGCCCTCTTCCAAGAGGCAGGCGGTCTGGAAGCCGGGGACGAGGTGATCGTCTCGGGGGTGCGGGTCGGTTCGGTGACCGATGTGCGGCTCGACAACGGGGACGCGCGAGTGGTGTTCACCGTGCGCAGTTCGGTGCCGGTGGGCGCCGAGAGCACGGTGCAGATCAAAACGGGTTCGCTGCTGGGCAAACGGATCATGACCCTGGTCTCGCACGGTGACGAACATCTGCGGCCACTGGCAACCATTCCGGTCGAGCGCACATCGTCGCCCTATTCGCTCACCGACGCCCTGGGCGAACTGACCACCAACGCCGGGGCCATGGACACCGATTCGCTGAACGATTCGCTGAATATGCTCTCGTCCACCCTCGATACGATCGCCCCGCAGCTGGGGCCGGCGTTCGACGGACTGTCCGAACTGTCGAAAACCATCAACAGCCGCAATACCGCGCTGCGGGATCTGCTCGCCGCCTCCCGCGATGTCACCGGAATCCTGGCCGATCGCGGACAGCAGGTGAACAGCATGCTGCTCAACGCGAATACGCTCATCGGCGTCCTCGACGAACGCCGGCAGGCGATCGCCACCCTGCTGGCCAATACCGCGGCGGTTGCCGATCAGCTCACGAAACTGGTCGCCGACAACGAAGCCGATCTCGGTCCCGCACTCGATCGGCTCAACTCGGTGACCGAAGTGCTGCAGCAGAACCGGGACAATATCGCCGAGGCGATTCCGGGCCTGGCCAAGGCATCGCTGACCCAGGGCGAGGCGGTGTCGGGCGGACCGTTCTACAACGCCTATGTCGCCAATCTCATTCCGGCCCAATGGATCCGGCCGTTCGTCGACGCGGCCTTCGGCGGTTCGGTCCCGCAACCACCCGCACCCAAACCGGGGGCGCCGCGATGAATCGGAAACCGATGCTGCGGGTGGCCGCCGCAATCCTGGCCGTCGTGGTGGTGGCCGGAGCGTTCTCGGTGGAGAACCGTACGGTGCTCGCGCCGACCACGGTGCGCGCGATCTTCACCACCGCCACCGCGATCTATCCCGGCGACGATGTGCGTGTCTCCGGGGTGAAGGTCGGGACGATCGCTGGGCTCGAACCGCGAGGTACCGCCGTGGAGATGGAACTGCGTATCGACCGGGGCGTGGATATCCCGGCGAACGCCGGTGCGGTGATCGTGGCGCAGAGCCTGGTCGATTCCCGATATGTCCAGCTCACCCCGGCTTACCGCGGCGACGGCGACACCATGGCGGACGGGGCGGTGATCCCGCTGGAGCGCACCGCGGTCCCGGTGGAATGGGACGAGATCAAAACCCAGCTCACCCGGCTGGCGACCGAACTGGGACCCGATGGCGATCAGTCCTCGGGACCGGCGGGCCGGTTCATCGACAGCGCCGCCGATGCCCTCGCCGGTAACGGCGACAAACTGCGGCAGGTGCTGACACAGCTGTCCGGGGTCGGTCGGATCCTGGCCTCCGGCAGCGGTGATATCGCGGACACGATCAGGAATCTCCAGATCTTCGTGACGGCCCTGCGGGACAGCAATGTGCAGATCGTGCAGTTCCAGAACCGGCTGGCGACGCTCACCAGCGTGCTCGACAGCAGCCGCTCCGATCTCGACGCGGCACTGAACAATCTCGCCGTCGCGGTCGGTGAGGTGCAGCGGTTCGTCGCGGAGAACCGGGACAGAGCGAGCGAGCAGGTCGGCCGCTTGGCCGATGTCACCCAGAACCTCGTCGACAACCGCGGCGAACTCGAGGAGTTGCTGCATGTCTTCCCCACCAGCCTGGCCAACTTCTACAACATCTACAACCCCGATACCGGTACCGAGGCAGGGGTTTTCGTACTGAACAACTTCTCCAATCCGATCGAGTTCGTCTGCGGCGGTATCGCCAGCGTCGAGAACATCGGTGCCGAGGAAGCCGCCCGCAAATGCCGTGACTATCTGGGACCGGTGCTCGGATTGATGAACTTCAACTATCTACCGGTCCCGGTGAACCCGGGGCTCGGGCCCTCGGCGTCGCCGGACAACATCATCTACAGCGAACCGGGGCTGGTTCCGCCGGCCGCGCAGGCGGTGAGCCCGGCCGCGCCGCCGCCCTCGCCCGCGCCCACCCTGGCCCAGATCCTCTTTCCCGGCGGGCGGTGATCGTATGGCGATACCGGGACGTCCGCGGGGACTGCGCAGAGCCGTGCTGGGCTGCGCGTGTGTGGTGATGACCGTATCGGGCTGCGCGTGGGACGGCGTGAACTCGCTTCCGCTGCCGGGGGCCACCGGACGGGAAGCCGGCGCCACGACGCTCTATATCGAGATGGCCGACGTCGGCACCCTCACGCCGAATTCGCCGGTGCTGATCGACGATGTGGTGGTCGGCAGCATCGGCGATATCCATGTCGAGAACTGGCATGCGCTGGTGGAGGTATCCGTGCAGCCAGGCGAGGTGGTACCGGCGAACGCGCAGGCCCGGGTCGGGCAGACCAGCCTGCTCGGCTCGATGCACCTGGCGCTGGATCCGCCGCCCGGCCGGGCGCCGGAGGGCCGGCTGGAATCCGGCGCCCGTATCGCGCTGGACGACACCGCGACCTACCCCTCGACCGAGCAGACCCTGGCCTCGCTGTCGGTGGTGGTCAACGGCGGTGGCCTGGGCCAGGTGGGCGATATCGTCGGCAGCCTCGGCGCGGCCTTCGAAGGCCGGGAGACGAATATCCGGGCCCTGCTCGATCGCCTGGACGTCTTCCTCGGCACCCTCGACGCACAGCGCGCCGATATCGTCGCCACCCTCGACGGCCTCAACCGGCTCGGCGGTACCTTCGCCGCGCAACGCGATGTCCTCGCCGACGCGCTACGCCGGATCCCGCCGGCCTTGGACGTCCTGATCCGGGAACGGCCCGATCTCGTCTCGGCCATGGACCATCTGCGCACCTTCAGCGATACCGCCGACGGCGTACTGACCACCGTGCACGACGATCTGCTGACCGATCTGCGCAATCTGGAACCGACCCTGCGGGCCCTGGCCCAGGTCGGCCCGGATATCAACAAGGCGATCGCGTTCGCCACCGTGTTCCCCTACGGGCAGCACCTGGTCGACAACGGGGTGCGCGGCGATTTCATCAACCTGTTCGCCACCGTCGACCTCACCATTCCACGGCTGCGCCGCGAACTGCTGCTGGGCACGCCGTGGGGTGATCCCACCGCGGTGATCCTGGCCGCGGTGGGCGACCCGGGTTACGCGGAGCAGACAAAGAACCCGCTCGGGTTCGGAATCATGCCACCC
>JABFXT010000706.1 GCA_013361595.1 Nocardia sp.
GGTCGGATGGGCGAATTCGCCCGAGCGTGCAAAGGCAGTTGTCAGCGACTCTCGTCCACCGGCGGACCACCGAGACGATCCCGGACGAATTCCGGAGCGGCTCGGCCGTGTGGGTCGGATCGACCGCGGCCACCCGGCGGCCGTATCGCGGAACCCGAGACGGGCACGGCGGCCGCGCCGGGTGCACGGTGCGGGTTCTGCGAGGATGGGTATGTGGTCGAGGTCCAGTCCGACCGCCCGACAGCGAGAGAAGTACCAGCGATGCCGAAAATCGTAGTGTTCGGAGCCACCGGCTACACCGGCCGGCTGATCGCCCAGCATCTGGTGACCCGGGGCAGCGCGCCGGTACTGGCCGCGCGCGACGCGACAGCACTGGAGAAACTCGCCGCGGAGATCGGCGGCGCGGAGACCGCGGTCGCCGATGTCACCGAGCCCGACTCGGTACGCGCGCTGCTGGGCCGCGGCGATGTCCTCATCACCACGGTGGGTCCGTTCCTGCGGTACGGCGGACCCGCGCTGGCCGCCGCCGTCGCGGCCGGGGCCCACTATTTCGACTCCACCGGCGAAGGCCCCTTCATCCGCACGGTGTTCGAACACGACTCGCGAGCGCGCACGGCGGGCGTCGGTCTGCTGCCCGCCTTCGGATTCGATTACGTCCCGGGCAATCTGGCCGCCGGACTCGCATTACGCGAAGCGCCCGGGGCGGTGCGCGCCGATATCGGCTACTTCATCGCCGACCCGGGTACCAGCGGGGGCACGCGCGCGTCCATGGCGGGCATGCTGTTCGAGAACGGTTTCGCCCTGCGCGGCGGCCGGGTCGTCCCCCAGCGGACGGCCGCCCGGATCCGCAGCTTCGACGTCGCGGGCCGGGAACGTTCGGGGGCGTCGGTGCCCGGTTCGGAGCATCTGACACTCACCCGGTCCTATCCGGGACTGCGGGACGTCGATGTCTATCTCGGCCTGCCCGCGGGAGCCGCGCACGGGCTGCGGGTCACCTCGTTGCTCGCCGGCGCGGTCGCCCGGGTAGACCCGGTGAAACGGCTGGCCGAGGACGTATTGAGCCGCGCCGTCAAAGGGTCCACCGGCGGCCCGGCACCCACCGCCCGCGCCCGCACCCGGACCTGGGCGGTCGCCGAGGTATCCGACGACGCCGGCAAGGTGCTGGCATCGGTGACGCTCCGGGCCGGCGACCCCTACGATTTCACCGCGGCGATCCTGGCCTGGGGCGCGCGGACCGCGCTCGACGGCGGTTTGCGAGGCACCGGAGCCCTGGGTCCCGTCGAGGCCTTCGGCCTGGACGTGCTGAGCGCGGGAGCGGCCGAAGCCGGACTGACCCGGTAACCCACCGGCTCGCGCGCCGCGCACAAGGCTCGGCCGGCACCGAATGCCCGCCGGCCGCCCGGCCCGCCCCGAGCTCGGCCGTGCCGTGGTCCTCGTCAGCGCCGGATACGCATCGCGCCACAAACGGGCGCCGACCACGGCAGTGCGCGCGAATGTGCGATGTGTTCGTCCAACGCGACAGCGATATCCGCCGGCAGGTCGACCGCGCGACGATGCCGCAGGTCCACGTGGACCAACATGATCTCGAGGGTGTTGGCGACCCGGCCACCGGCGGTATCGGCCAGGAACATCATCATGTGCACGGCTTTGGCGCTCCGCTCGAGGAATCGGCCCGCCACCGTGAACCGGTCGCCTGCACGCAGTTCGCGGTAGTAGGCGAGATGGTGCTCCGCGGTGAACACGCCCATTTTCCGGTCCGCGCGGTAACCGTCGTCGATACCGACCGCGCGTACGAGCGCGTCCGCACCCACGGAACCCCACTTCAGATACTGCACGATGTTCATATGGTCGCCGCCGTCGAGTGCTTCGGCGGTCACCGCGCCGGCGATCGCCTCCGGCAGTGCCGCTACCTCGTTCGCTGTGGGGAGTCCGTCGATCATGCCCGTGATTCTCGGAGCCCGGACACCACTTCCGGACCGAAGAGTCCACTCAGCGGAATCGTGGCGTCGTGCCGCCGCCGCGACCCCCAATCCTCGGGAGTCGGGCAGCGCATCGGCGCACCGCCCTCCGACTTCCGACAGGAGCCCCCTCGATGTCCGAACTCCAGCGCTACGACGGCCGCCGCGTCCTCATCACCGGCGGCGGGTCCGGTATCGGTCAGGCCACCACGCTGCGGATACTCCGCGAAGGCGGCCGCGTGGTGGCCGCCGATATCAGCGAGACCGGGTTGGCGGACACCCTCGCGAAGGCCGGCACCGACCGGGAACGGCTGACCACCTCGATCATGGATATCGCCGACGAGGAATCGGTCCGCTCCGGAGTCGCCGACGCCGTCCGGGTGCTCGGCGGCCTCGACACCCTGGTCAATGCCGCCGGCGTCCTCCGATCGGCCCATTTCGAGGACACCTCGGTGCAGGAGTTCGAGCGGGTCCTGCGCATCAACCTCGTCGGCACCTTTCTGGTCACCCGCGAATCCATCGCGGCGCTGCGGACCGGAGACGCCCCGGCGGTGGTGAATTTCAGCTCGACCTCCGCGATGTTCGCGCATCCGTACATGTCGGCCTATGCCGCGTCCAAGGGCGGTATCCAGGCGATGACCCACGCGCTGGCCATGGAGTTCGGCAAACAGGGCATCCGGTTCAATGCCGTTCAACCGGGTTCCATTTCGTCCGGGATGACCGACGGCACCGGCGCGTCCGGACAGAGCACCGGGCCGGGCCTGCCCGCCGACGCGGATATCGCCCTGTTCGCCAAGGCCGCACCGGCACTGCCGCTGCCGGGCGGTGTCCCGTTCGCGGGGCCCGACGCGGTGGCCGCGGTGGTGGCGATGCTCGGATCCCCCGATGCCTATTTCGTCACCGGAACCGAGGTCCGCGTCGACGGCGGTTCGCATATGTGAGCCGGCACCGCCACCGGGACTGTCGCGTTTGCGCCGGATAGCGCGCGGGTAGTTGACAGAACCGGAGGTGTTACCGGGTGAAACGGCGTTTTCGCAGGTTGAGCGGTCGGGTGCTGCGCCGCGCCGAGGCTCGGGTCGCGGTGCGCACGCTGCGGGCGGCATGGTCGGACCAACTGTCCGACTGGGCCGCCGCGCTCACGTACTACAGCATGCTGTCGCTGTTTCCGGCGCTGTTGCTCACCGTCGCCGTACTCGGCCTGGCCGGGCCGGAGCCCACCGGTGCGCTGGCCGGGGCGGCGGGTCATCTGGGCCCGGAGGGCAGTGGCAGCCTGCTCGCCGATTCGGTACGCCATCTGGAGCAGGTCCGGGCCTGGTCGGCACCGATCGCGATCGCGGGGCTGGTATCGGGGTTGTGGACGGCATCCGGCTATATCGGCGCGTTCATCCGGGCCGCCAACGCGCTGTACGGCGTTGTCGAGAGCCGGTCCCGGCCCAAGACGATCCTGCTGCAGCTGTCGTTCAGCGCGGTGCTGATCCTGATGCTGGTCGTCACCGGCATCGGCTTCGTGGTGACCAACGGTATGGCCGGACGATTCGGTGGCCTCTTCGCGGGCCTGCCGTTCGTGCACGGCGCCTGGGCGATCCTCGAATGGTTCGTACTCGCACTGGTGGTCAGTTTCGCGCTGTCGCTGCTCTACTGGGTCGCGCCGAATGTGACCGGGCAGCGGTTCCGCTGGCCGTCGGCAGGCAGTTCGATGGCGGTGACGTTATGGCTCGCCGGTTCGGCGGGCTTGTCCTTCTACGCCTCGCATTTCGACTCCTTCAACAAGGTCTACGGGTCACTGGCCGCGGCGATCGTCTTCCTCATCTGGTTGTGGGTCACCAATTTCGCGGTTCTGCTGGGCGCGGTGGTCGATGCGCAACGGGCCCGCCGACCCGCGCCGTCCACCGCGGACCAGGACGAACACGTAGGCGCGGGCGGTACGGGCGACACCGAGAAGGCGGGCACGGCGGACGAACCGGACGAGCACGCCACCGCGGTGCGGAGCCCGGTCGCGGGCTGACCGGCGGCCAGCGCCTGCTCCACCGCAGCGCCGCCCAGCAGCAACCGCCTCAGCACACCAAATCTCCACAACTGGCGCCCGTTCTCTCCACACGCACTGGCTAGGCTCCCCGAGCATGGAACAGAACGCACCGGCAGGGGGAGCGACGGCGCGGCGGATCCTGGTCGTGGACGACGAACCCACGATCGCCGAATCGGTGGCCGCACGGCTGCGCGCCGAAGGGTTCACCGTCGATACAGCCCACGACGGGCCCGCCGCCGTGACGGCCGCGAGTACCTTCGATCCCGATCTCGTCGTACTCGATGTCATGCTGCCCGGGTACGACGGGCTGGAGGTGTGCCGGCGTATCCAGGCTCGACGCCCGGTACCGGTGCTGATGCTCACGGCGCGCACCGACGAAACCGATCAACTAGTCGGGCTCGGCGTCGGCGCCGACGACTATCTGACCAAACCGTTCTCGCTGCGTGTTCTCACCGCGCGTGTGCACGCCCTGTTGCGCCGGGTCGACCGCGCGGGCGCGCACAACGGCGCGATCACCGTCGTCGGCGATCTGCGGATCGATGCCGACCAGCGCCGGGTCTGGCGTGGTGGTGCCGAAGCGCAGCTCACCCCGCTGGAGTTCGATCTGCTCTCCAGTCTGGCCCGTCGGCCCCGGGCGGTCCTCGCGCGTGAACGGCTGCTCGAGGAGGTATGGGACTGGGCCGATGCCGCGGGCACTCGCGCGGTCGACAGTCATATCAAGGCACTGCGCCGGAAACTCGGTGCCGATCTGATCCGGACCGTCCACGGTGTGGGTTATGCCCTGGAGACACGATGAGCGACCATATCGCCGCGCCCACTGGAACCGATTCCCGTGCCGGACTCGTGCGCGCGGCGCGGCGGGCATCGCAGCGGCTGGCGGCGGAACTCCCCCGCCCACTGGACCGGATCCGTTCCGTCAAACTCAAACTGGCCGTCCTGATGACCTTCGCCGGCGGGATCGCGTTCGGCTGGTTCCGGCTGCGGATCGGCTGGCTGCCGCCGATGACCACGCTGGCCGCCATGGTGATCGCGTTGGTGTCCTCCCAGTTCCTGGCGCACGGGATCACCAAGCCATTACGGGAGATGACCGCGGCGGCACGGCGGATGGCGCAGGGTGACTATACGAGCAGAGTCCGCGCCACTTCGCGCGACGAGGTCGGCCAACTGGCCGACGCGTTCAACCGGATGGCCGCCGACCTCGCTGCCGCGGACCGGCAACGGCGTGAGCTGATCGCCAATGTCTCGCACGAGTTGCGCACCCCGATCGCCGCGCTGCACGCCGTTCTGGAGAACCTGGTGGACGGAGTGTCCCAGCCCGATCCGGGCACACTGGAAACCGCGCTCGCCCAGACCGACCGGCTCGGCCGCCTCGTCGCCGAACTCCTGGACCTGTCCAGTATCGAAGCGGGTGCCGTACCTCTGGAACGCGAAGAGTTCGGAATCGCCGCACTGTTCGCGGAGG
>JABFXT010000490.1 GCA_013361595.1 Nocardia sp.
CCGCCCGCCGACGACCGTGCTTCCGCCGGTCCGGCCCGCTCGCCCGGGGCGGGCGCACGGCGCGACCCGAGCCGATCCGGTGCCGGTGATCGTCCTCTCTCAACCGCGGGCCGCCGGGAAGCCTGGGACCGACCGGCGCCGGACGCCACCGCTCGGGAGCGCATCGCACCGAGCAGCACCGGCGATCGGCAGCCCGGTGCGGACGGTGGCAGATCCGAAGGGCCGGCGCCGACCAAGGAGTATCCGAGCGCCGACGCCGGTTCGGAACAAGATCCCGAGAGCCGGCGCGTACCCCGGAAACTCACCGTCACCCGGGTGGCGGCCATGCGTGGCCGGGAGATCACCGAGAAGGGAATCGCCACCTTCCGCCGGGCGGCCGAAGCCGACGGTGCGGACAAATCCGGTCTGACGGCGCTCACCTACGCCACCATGGCGAACTTCGCGCTGGACGCCGCGATAGCGGTCGCCCTGGCCAATACCCTCTTCTTCGCCAGCGCGACCGCGGAGAGCAAGACGAAGGTCGCCCTGTATCTACTGATCACGATCGCACCGTTCGCGGTCATCGCGCCGCTCATCGGTCCGGCCCTGGACCGCCTGCAGCGGGGCCGCCGGCTGGCGCTGGCCAGTTCGTTCGCCGTGCGCGCGGTCCTGGCGGTGGTGCTGATCTTCAGTTTCGACAGCTGGGTGCTCTACCCGCTCGCGCTGTGCATGATGGTGCTCAGCAAATCGTTCGCGGTGCTCAAGAGTGCGGTCACACCCAGAGTCCTGCCCCCCGATATAGACCTGGTCCGGACGAATTCCCGGCTCACCGTCTTCGGACTGGTCGGCGGGACACTCGGCGCGGGCGGTGTCGCCGGGGTGACCGCCGCCGTCGCGGGCTCGACCGGCGCGCTGATCCTCGCCACCGGAATCGCCGTCGGCGGAGCGTATCTGAGCTGGAAGATCCCGCGCTGGGTGGAGATCACCGAGGGCGAGGTGCCGACCACGCTCGGCTATCACGCCCGCGACGCGGAGACCGAGGCCTTCGATCCCGCCGCCGAATCCGCGATACCGGCCCGCAAACGCCGCCAGCCGCTCGGCCGCGCAGTCGTCACCGGGCTGTGGGGCAACGGCAGTATCCGTGTCCTCACCGGATTCCTGACCTTCTATATCGCCTTCGTGGCCAAGGCGACCGAACATCGCCCGGTACAGCAGGCGGCGATGCTGGGCCTGGTCGGGGCGGCAGCCGCTATCGGCAACTTCGCGGGCAACGCCACCGGGGCACGACTGCAGCTCGGCCGTCCCTCGCTGATCGTGGTGAACTGCACGATCGGATGCACGGCCGTGGCCGTACTCGCCGTCGTGACGGACAACCTGTTCGGTGCGGCGGTGGCAGCGCTGATCGCGTCGGGAGCGAGCGCGCTGGCGAAGGTCTCACTCGATGCCGCGATCCAGGACGATCTCCCACCGGAGTCGATCGCCTCCGGGTTCGGTCGCTCCGAAACAGTGCTGCAGCTCAGCTGGGTGATCGGCGGCGCCGGTGGGGTTCTGCTGCCGACCGACTACTGGAAAGGTTTCGCGGTGGTCAGTGCGGTGCTGGTCGGGGGGCTGGTCCAGACTGTGCTGAGTTATCGCGGGTTCAGTCTGCTGCCCGGCCTCGGCGGTCGCCGGCCGTTGCACGCCGAACAGGAAGTTCCGCACTACGACCCCCTACGAGGAGACGCCGCCCGGTGAGTACGAACAAAGTCCGCACGACCCTCGCGCTGGCCCTGGCCGGGATCCTGGTGCTCGTGGCCGCCACCGCCGGTGTGGTCTGGCTGCTGGCGCGGAACGCCGAACCGAAGGACCCCGAACTCACCGCCTACGCCCACGGCACCAGCGTCACGGTGCCGCCGTTCCGCTACTGCACGGTGCGGATGCAGGACTGCCGGCAGGGCGAAACCGTGTTCCTGGAGGTGCCCGCCGGAAATCCCCTGCAGATCTCGCTACCCGACGAACTGGTCGACAGCCCGTGGGAACTGCTGCCGCTGTACGCCCGCGAGAACGGTGAGCTGATCGAGCAGCCGAGTTCCTATCGGGATCATCCGGCGAACACTCGCGCCCTGACCGTCCAGTCCCGGCCCGAACCGGGACTGGAACTGATCGGGGTGGAATTGCAGGTGATGATCATCGCGATCGACGAGGCCGGTAACGAGTTCCCCGTTCCGCACGCGGTGTGGTCGATCAAAACGGCCTGATACGAGAGCGGGCCGGCCGGATCATCCGGTCGGCCCGCGAAAGTTCTCGCGCGTCGGATCAGCTGTCGAGTTCCCGCGCCACCGCGCGCACGACCTCCGAGATGCGCTGAGCGGTCTTGCGATCCGGGTAGCGTCCCTTGCGCAGATCCGGCTGCACCTTCGCCTCCAGCAGCGTGATCATGTCCTCGACCATGCCGTGCAGTTCGTCGGCGCTGTGCTTGCGCGCGACCGGCTCCTTGCGGGGGCCGCGCTCCTGGTTCTGCCGTACCGACGGGGGCGCCTCCACCAATTTCAGGCTCAGAGCCTGCGGCCCGCGCCGACCGGCCGCCATCCCGAACTCGACCCGTTGACCGGGTTTGAGCGTCTCGACACCCTGGGGCAGCGCGGACGAGCGGACGTAGACGTCCTCACCCTCGTCCTGGGAAAGGAAGCCGAAGCCCTTTTCCACGTCGTACCACTTCACCTTGCCGGTCGGCACTGCGCTCATCCGTTCGTCTGTTCGGCGCCCGGCCCACCGGGCCCGGTCACACTCTTCTACTGAAACCCGCTGGTGGCAGGTCTTGTCCACTACTCGAAAAACGCGCCCCACAAGCATGCAGGACGCGAGATCGCTCCGAGTCTACCCCGGTGGGTGCTGCGCCAGCACATCAGTTTTACGGTCGAACGGTGACGAATTCCGCCGATCCGGGGCCCTCGGGCCCGCCGCCCGGGCGCACCCCCGGCAACTGGTTGCTGCAGCTCGCGCTTGCGCTCTTCGCCCTCGGGCTGCTGTCCGTCGTGGCGATCTTCCTGACGCCGATCCTCACGGACGGCAAGCCGGGACTCTGGTTGTACCTGGGCGCGATGCTGGCTCCGGTCGGCTTCGTGGCGGCGCTGATCTTCGCGCTGCGCTCGGGTCGCCGATCCAGGTGACAACTGTCGAATACCCGGCCGTGTCGCGACCGAAGCGTTATGTGATGATAATCACATAACAGCCCGATAACGGCACAGCGTGTCCTGTCACCGATCCACGATACGGCTCTACTAGCTGCGCAGAGTCCGATCGTGACCGCCGTGACCGCTCCGCAACCCATCCGCACACGCCGGTTACCAAATAGTGATTTTTCGCGGGGAACGTCGTACCGTCTACCCCAGCCGGGCACACCGGCCCACCGGCCCGCCGCACCGAACCTCGCCCCGCGGGTACCGGAACCCGACGGAAACCAAGAGGGGCGAGGGCGGGACGGGCACCCTCTCAGCCTGGACCCGAGCGAATACCTCGCAGGTGCGTACGAGAGGAAGACGAACCCGAATGAGTGGACGCCATCGCAAGCCCACCAATACCGGTCGCACTGTGGCCAAGGTCGCCGTCACCGGCGCCATGATCAGCGGTGCGGGCGTTGCCCTCGCCGGTACCGCCAGCGCGGCACCCGACTCCGACTGGGATCGACTCGCACAGTGCGAAGCCGGCGGCAACTGGGCCATCAACACCGGTAACGGCTATCACGGCGGACTGCAGTTCTCGCAGAGCACCTGGCAGGCCAACGGCGGCGGGCAGTACGCGCCGACCGCGAACCAGGCCAGTCGCGAACAGCAGATCGACGTCGCCGAAAACGTACTCGCCTCGCAGGGCTGGGGCGCCTGGCCTTCCTGCTCGTCCTCGCTGGGCCTGAGCAGCGGCTCGACCCCGCGCGAAACCCCGGCCGATACTCCGGCCGTCCAGACCGAAACCCAGACCCCGGGTGGCCAGGCCGCGCCCGGCACCCAGGCCCAGGCTCCGGCCCAGACCCCCACGCAGACCCAGGAGGTCTACACCGCCGTGGATCGTGCGCTCGCCGCCGTCCAGGCACAGGGCGTCCAGGTCCCGCAGCCCGCGCTGGATCTGTTCGAGGCCGTCAAGGCCGGAACCCCCCAGCTCGATCCCGGCCTGCTCAATGTCTTCGAGGCCAACAAAGGCCTGCTGCCCTCCTGAACGGGCACCCCGGCAACGAAAGAACCCCGCCTCACCATCAGGTGACGCGGGGTTCTTTCGTTCGTGCGCTCAGCGGTTGATCACTGTTTGCGGGTGCAGATACGGCAGCTTGTCGGCAGCCAGCGGGAACTCGGTGTCCTCACCGAACGGCGAGAGATTACCGGAGCGGGACGACGACAACTCGGTGACAGCGTGATCGCCGTCGGCCACCTCGGGCCAGCCGTTGTCGACGTAGGGTTTCTTCGATTTGTTCACCACCTCCTCATTCTGGCACGGCCGCGCCACGGGGCCGCACGTCAACCACCTCGGTACCGCACGTCGCGGGCCCGGAGCCCGGATATCGGTCCGGTCGGCGACAGCGATCCTGCCGCGCCCCCACCGAACCGACGGGCCCGGGCTAGTCTGGACCGGATGACCGGCCAAGACTCGTTCACCGCCTGGCTCGGCGCCCGATCCGACGCACAATTGGTGGCTCTCCTCGAACGCCGGCCCGATCTGGCGGTACCGCTGCCGTCCTCCATGGCGGTGCTCGCCGCTCGCGCCGAACAACGTGCCTCGGTCCTGCGCGCGGCCGACGAACTGGGCACCGTACCTTTCGCGATCGTGGAAGTGCTGGCGCTGCACACCGCGGGCGGCGGCGAGCCGCTCACCCGCACCGAACTCAAACGCGCGCTGCGTCCCCGCGCCAAGGCGGCAACAGTCGACGCCGCGGTCACCGAACTGGCCGACCGGGCACTGCTCTGGTTCGACGGCGACCGGATCCGGCTGATACCGGCCACCGCGGAGGCGCTGCCGTGGTCGCTGGGCAGCGGAGCCGACCCCGCCGACGCCCTGTCCGAGCCGGAGATCACCGCGGCCCTCACCGATCTGCTCGCCGCCGAACGCGCGCTGTTGGACAAGCTCGCCGAGACCGGCCCGCGCGGGCGCACCCGCGACGCCGCCCCGGACGCACCGGCCGACCGTCCGGTGCCTCGATTGCTGGCCGCCGGACTGCTCCGCCGGATCGACGACGAGACGGTGGAGCTTCCGCCCGCGGTGGGTCAGCTGCTGCGCGGCGAACCGGTCACCGATCCGTACCGGCTGACCGAGCCCGAGCCGCGGGCGACCCCGCACCGGACGGCCGAGGTCGACGGCGTCGGTGCGGGTGAGGTCGGCGAACTGCTGCGGCACTGCGCCGCGATCCTCGAGGTACTGGGGCAGCTGCCCGCACCGGCGCTGCGGGCCGGTGGACTGGGCGTACGAGAACTGCGCCGGATCGCCAAACACGCCGGGATCGACG